>CAMWQV010000226.1 GCA_947176425.1 uncultured Clostridia bacterium | reverse complement strand
TCGATATGTAGATAGGTCTCGTTGGCTGGGATATGTGTATAAGAGTCAGGAGAAGTATTCAGTGTCCAGTACAAAAATGGTATAATTGACAGTGTTTCTATTGATTTCAAAGAATCCAATGACTTTGACGAGTTCGCGGGCAGCTATATTGGGTACTGCCTGTTTGCAAGCAAGAGGACTGCAGAAAAGGCGCTTCGGCAGGGACACCCCTCGCCTTTGGAAAGAGACTTTGCCGGCATAGATGATCGGTAAGATGCAGGAGGAAGAAAACTTTATGGGCAAAAAAAGCAAACAAAATGCCAGCGCTTTTTATACAGAGTGTGAGCAGTGGCTGAAAAAGAACCAGCAGGTCATTACATTGGCTGTAAAGAAAAGGATAAACGATCGGATTGGTCCCATAGGGGATCAGTCCGGCAAAAAAGTATATTGCAGCAAAGCCTCTTTCGAGCTTGCCGTTTATGACATTCACAACCCCCAGCTTGAAGTTTATGTGCAGTACACTCTATGCGACGGAAAGCAAAGCTACCAATTCAAAAAGACAGCCAGAGCGGGCCTGACCAGCCCTTTGGATACGAAAACTGTTGAACAGAGGCTGTGCAAAAATCTCTCGAAGCGTCTGGGTCCCGCAGTAAGCGCAATTTCAGTAAAGAAAATAACGAAGAATTTTCTTGCGTCAGAAGGCGAAAGCTTCGGTCTGGACAGTTTACCGGCGGGAACCGTTAATCAGGGTTCTGTCAAACAAAAAACTGCCAAAGCCCTAACGATAAAGGACATTCAGGACGCATTCTGCAAGATAAAAACCAGCGGCGTTTATTCGAGGAATATAGAGAAGTATCTTGTTGGCGTTTTCTCCGGATATTCCATAAAAGATGCCTCTATGGACATTAAGGTTTCCGCAGAAGTCTGTAAAGGCGGCGTTCAATTCAAGGCAGTATCTGCAATATTTTTCCCCAGACTGAGCATCCCGCTTCCGAAACTCTCCATAATTGTTAACATTGAGAATCGTTATCTGTCTTCAAGAACGAAAGGGGAATGTCTGAATCTTTTTGAGGGACAGGCAAGAGCAGGGCTGGGGGATCTATTAAGAGAACAGCTCGATGTTTTTGCAAAGAAGCAGCTTTCTTATGAAGATTTTAAAAACATTTCTTTCCGCGATCCGAATTACGGCGCAAAACTGCTGTTGGAAGAAGTAAAAAGGACGGTAACCCCTGATCCAGATGCCATGATTCAAGTTCATTGGGAAGGTATGGATTATTCGCTTGAAAAATCAGCAATCTTTATAGGACGTGACGGGGGTGTTCGCATATACGTTGCTGGGATCGGAAATCCAATTTATACAGGAACCTTCTCAAACGGACAGTATCGCACCAGACATACGTATAAACAGACAGGTTTTTCATGTGTTGGCGACAGACGCTATAGGGCCTTCTCATATCCAGACAATATTTATGATTTCGTGAGGCTTATTACAGAAATATTTTCGTACTGCAGAAACGATATTCGCATTGTATTTGTGGTGGATTCCAATACGATGAATGTGACGAAGATCGAAATTGGGTCTGCCGAATATTATCCAGACCAGCCGGAATGGTGCTTGCCTGAGCAGCGAAATGATGCAAAGGAGTTTTTTAATAAGCTGCATTCTGAAATATACGATCAGAAACTGGCGAGAATTAGGATCAGCAATGAAGATGGATTTACAAATGCCGAACTGCAAATCCTGCAAACTTTACAGCAGCATCCTCATCGCGGGAAAGCGTTTATCATTGAAAATATGGCTACACCTGAGCTGTCGAAGCAGGGAAGAAAACTGGCATTTGAGGAAAGAATCCAAAAGTTTTTACTACAAGGAAAAGATGGGACGTTCTATATACATCCGCAATATGCTAATCTGCCATTTTCTAAAATCTGTCCCGCCTCCTACTCTTGCGAGTACTCAAAATTTCTCCAAAAAGACGCCATGCAGAATCTGTTTATCCGGCAGCTCTCATCTGCTCGTTTACAAACAGAGTATTTTGTTGCTTTCAAAACACTGGCACAGAGCGGGGAAGATTTTCAAGAGTCCTTTTTGCAGACAGAACAATCGAGAAATTTTCTGCAAAAATTCACGGAAAGAGACGTGCGCTATGAAATAAAAGGATATGTAAGATTCTGCCTTTCCCATATGCACGGAGGAAAAGAGTTGGTGCGATCTGTTTTCGCGGCGGATATTGAAGACGAGATTATCTGTAAATTGAATGAATACAGTTATGACGATGCAGAATATCAAATGGACTATTTGGATTACCTCCGAACAGTCCCTCCGGACTTCGCAGGAAAAGCGCTTCGATCGGAACAGGGGCGGAATTTTCTGGAAGAATTAACTGGAGAAGCTGTTGAGGACGCAAAAGAACTGCTGTCAGAGCTGCCGGACTGTGAATCCTTAATAGAGCTTCTGCATGGAGAAGATGACGGGGAGGTGATTGAATGAGTTCTATGGAGCAAATCTTTCAATTTGTGCTGTCGCTTCAGGATGAATATGGGTTTCTGATTGATGTGGAGCGATTGAAAATGTGCCTTTCCAGCATCAATGATATTACCGATTTAGAGGAGGTTCTGTATAGGCTCCAGTCGCTTGTCTGCTGCAGCGAGGAGCAGGTGAGTGATTTCAGATCCTTGTTTGGTCAGAGATTTTTAGGAGAACATATCCGAAAGCTGGCAAAGGAAGACAGCGGCGGCAATCGAAGCTCTAAAACGCTTCACAATGAGTATGATACAAAACTGAAAGCAATAGAGAGTCTGGAAGAACAGCTGTCAAAATCCAAGGATGCTGAGGATGAGATTAAAAACAAGAAATGCGAGGTTCATGACGAACTGCTCTCCCTGATGGAACAGGAAGAAAAAGTTCAGAAAACATTGGGCGATTGGATAAAAATGAACTCATATAATTTGGTTCAAAACGCCAGAAAAAATGTGCGGCTGCAGCGGCGGCTGAACCGGTTGGAAACAGTAATGGATAATTTGGATTATGGAGATTACGAAATTCGCGGACTTGAACAGTTTGAATGCGGCGAACAGCTAAAAACAAGCGAGGATCTGATTTCATTTATTTCAATAAGGCTGCATCAGCCAAACAGACTGATGTATGGGCTTCTGGAATTAGAAACCATAGAAAAGCAACTTGTTGATTTGGTTATGAACAGCGATCCAATCACAAACCCTTACGGATTAC
The DNA here is from genome assembly GCA_947176425.1 of uncultured Clostridia bacterium. GTDB lineage: Bacteria > Bacillota > Clostridia > Oscillospirales > Oscillospiraceae > Pelethomonas. The sequence continues at coordinate 1,677 of CAMWQV010000226.1, read as the reverse complement.
CGTATCTTATAGATGTTTCAAATCTAGTAAATGAGTTTGTAGAACTATGGAAGGCTGCGCTTGGACCAGAGAAACTGCATGAATTAAGGACTCTTTTTGAACTGCGGGACTCCCTGCCCAAAAAGATTCAGAGAAAGAAAGCAGAGAAAACGGCATTAAGTTGTAAGCTGCAGGAGCAATGGGCGGAGACGGCCCGCATCAGCGAACTGTTGAGGCAGAAAACATTCGAGGCTCAATTCATTGAAAGTTCCATCAAACAGTTGGAAGCTGAAAATACTGTCATAAAAGAAGCCTCCGTCAATCATCGCCCGATTTTTACCGCAGAAAACAACCGTGCGGTGCAGACAACAGCAGAAATGAAAGAGATTCTGGATGTTTCCCTTCAAAACATGTCGGCGCAGCAACAGGCGGCGATTCTGTCGTACATCCGGACAAACGCCCGCATATTCCGTCAGACACTGCGCCGCAAATCTGCGGTTCCTATCCGCCGGCAAATAGATGTCAGGCGCACAATCCGGCTGGCGGCGCGTACAGACGGGGAACCGGTGCGCATCCGGTACAAGGCTCCCAGAAAAAGTCATGCCAGGGTGGTATGTTTGGTGGACATTTCCGGTTCCTGCCGTGCGGCGGCGGAGCTGTCACTGTATTTCATGGCGATGATGGACGACGCATTTCCAGGAAGCTGCAAGAAATTTGCCTTTGTCAATCACCTTGTCTCTGTGGACAAATACTTCCAGAATCAGAGCGCAGTGGAGGGGATACAGACGGTCAGCAGCAGCGTGCCGTCGAGAGGGGTATACTCAAATTACGGACGAACCATCCATGAGCTGCGGGAAGAGTATGAGCCTTTGTTCCACAAGGATACGACCGTCATCATTTTTGGTGACGCCAGAAATAACAGGAATGGTACCGCAGAGAAGGATCTGAAATTCATTGCGGATCGGGTCAGAAAAGTGTTCTGGCTGAATCCGGATGACGTGCAAAAATGGGGGCAGGGAGATTCGATTATCTATCAGTACCAGCGGGCTGGGGCGGAAGTCTTTCATGTTTCTACAGCAGGGGAACTGCTTGGATTCCTGACGGAAGCAAATATGCGGGTATAAGAAGGAATTGCAGAGTAAATCTGTGTTAGTTTTTCAATTAGACTGGAGGGGCAAATGCGTATTCATGTCACGATTGACAGCGTTGTAATGGCCAGGCAGACCAGCGCACTGTGAACATCTCCATTCAGAGCCATTGTGATGCCGGTAAAACCCACCAGCATTCCGAAGTAAGTCAAAATTACCGTATAATTGTAAATTCCAAGCAGCATAGCAGTTCCCTCCTAAATAAAATACGCAAAGAATACACAGTAGGCCAGAATACACCAAGGCTTACCTAACACGATAATCCAGGTGAACCGCCTTACGGACATACCGGTAAGTCCGGAGAAATAGCATAGAAAATCGTCTGGTGCCAGAGGAAGCAGCATCGCCAGAAACAGCACCGCCGTGTAACTCTTCCGTGTGTTGACCCAATCGACCCAAGATTGATATTTTTCTATGGGAACCAGTGTTTTGACTAGCCCAGTCCCGAATTGCTTGGCTAAAAGAAAAGCGATGATAGACCCAGCGCTGATCCCGACGTAGTTGCACCAGAAGGCTCCGGCGGCTCCAAACATCCCCGCCCCCACAATGC
>CAMWQV010000225.1 GCA_947176425.1 uncultured Clostridia bacterium | reverse complement strand
GCTGTCCGCTGTGACCTGCTTCTCCTCGCCGTCCGGGTCCTCATAGAACCATCCGCCAAAGTCATAGCCTGGTTTGAGGTAGTCTTTCGACGGGGTGGGAATGAAAAGCAGCGTACCGTCATCCTCCGTCTCCATGACCATATACGGACGTTCTGTATTATCGTCTGTGGTCAGGAAAAATACAGCGGCATACTCGAAAGGATCATAGGGGTCATCGGGATCAATAACTGTGTCTGTCTTTTCCCAACGGGCATAAATCGTCATACCTTTTTTGAATTCGGTAGCATCTGTACTGTCCATAGCTACTGTGATGATCTGCACGTCTTTACCATCTTTCGGGGCCGTCTTTGTTGTGAACCAACCAATCAGCTTATAGCCTTCAAACTCAATATGCGGGAGAGTTGTCAGCATTTGGTTTTTTGTCTCTACCCGCCGCGTCAGGTTACTTGCGCCTGTACTTGAGGGGAAGTTAAAGTCTAACGTAATACTGAACTCGTCAGAGCTCCAGTATGCGTACAGTGTGGTATCATCCGCAAAAGCATAGGTCTTGATGTCGATCTCTGTACCGCGTACTTCCTTGTCATACCAACCCAAAAAGACCTTGCCGCGGCATACGGGATCATCGGGAAGATTATGCGGCTCTATTACCCCGTCATACCCTGTCTCGACCGTCTTGGATGTGCTGCCTTGCGGATAGAAATAACCGTCGGTCGTGTTGAACGTGATTTCATGCGGACCCTCTTTAATCCACTTGGCGTAAAGGGTAGTATCTTTGGTAAATACGGTATTTTCATCGACTTTTACTTTCTCATTTTTGTCGATCATGTACCAATAATCAAAGATACAGTCGGGGCGGCTGAACTCCGTGGTATTCGGAAACTCGATTTTTCCATCAATATCTGTTTTTGTGGCGGCAGGCGTTGGTTTTGCATTTGGTGAAACAAGATCAAACGTGATCGTAAAGATTCTGCCCCATTTCGCGTACAGCGTAGTGGGTCCTTCTCCGATATAGTTGTCACCTTCTGAAACCTCAGTCGTATACTTCTTATCTGTATACCAGCCTACAAAGGTAAGGCCCTCATCTGTACTTGTTGGAGTGGGAAGCTCCGGGAACGTCTTTCCGTCCACGTCCGTTTCTACCGTCGGAGGCGATACCGCGCCGCTTATGCCGGGTTCGAGAGTGATCGTATACGGCGCGCCCCATTCCGCATAGACCGTGATCGGCTCGTTCAGGAGGTCGCCGTTGTTCTCAACCTCTTTCCCATTTTCGTCCAGCCAGCGGCCTGTAAAAGTATAGCCGTCACGCACGGGAACTTCTTCCTGAGCAAAGGTATTACGCTTGTGAGTTACGATCTTCACACTCTTATCGTTTGAATCGGTTTGTGGGAAATATCCGCCGTTCGCATTATAAGTAACTTTATAGGGACGTGTCCAGTGGGCGTAAATGACTGTATCCCGGAAAAACGGGGTATCTTCATATACCGGATCGCCGCCCTCCGCTTTTGTATACCATCCCTCGAAGGTGCGGTTTGGGTTTTCGATCTTGTCTTTCGATGGTAATTTGTCCTTATTGCCTGGAATGGCCGGAGTATTTCCAGAGGCTGGTATGCCTTCAAATCCAAAAGTATAATTCTCTTCGTCTGGGTCAAATACCAGATCTACAGTATTAAACGTTGGTGTGTTCTCACCATTCATATTGAATGAGATAGTAATGCCCTTGGTATTTGTCCATTTCGCATAAAGGGTAGTTGCTTGATCAAGAGTTATCTTTCCGCTTTTAGGTTCAGCCTTGTTTGTACAATCTGCATCATAGTACCAACCACCGAACACATGGTCTGTTCGTTCAACATCATCTTCTGTTGGCAATTTAATTTTGCAGTCATCATCAGTCCACATCGAAGGCTTGAATTTATTATTAGTAAAACGTGCATTCTCACCTAATACAAAAGTAACTTCATAGCCAGGTCTCCATCCGGCATAGACAGTTTCCACCTCAGTAAACGTTGTGTTTTCCGCCGGAGTTTTTAATTTGCCGTCCTCAAAATACTCCTCCATCTTATGCACGAAATTGTCGGTAGGAAGTTGGTCAGGCGTAGACTTAGGATTCTCCGGATCAGGGTCTCTGAACCATTTTGTAAATGTAAACTGGTCTTTTGTAGGCGTAAAATCTTCTGGTATATTCTCTAGTTTTCCATTTGCAGAAGTAAATGTCCACTGTTGGTTTTTAGTGCCGTCAGAAAATTTACCGCCATTAGGGTGGAAGTAGATACGAACGCCATCTGAATAATCAGCTTCCAGAGTAATACTTTTTTCGTATTCCTGTAGTTTGCTGCCAATCGGTGTTTTGGTATCGTCATACCAGTTATCAAAGGTTTTTCCATCATAAGAGGCCTCAAAATAGTCACTAATTCTAATGGGATGCGATGCCAAACCATGATTTCGTGGCAGAGAGATATAAGGATATGGATGTGCATTGTCAGCAGGGTAATAATAAGCGTCAATCTTTAAGTCTGGGTCCTTAGGATCAGGAGAAAATTGAAACTTTTGTTTTTCTCCTTTTACATCCACCTTATCAGTCTTACTTATTAATGTACCACCCTTTTTTACATTCAACTGAATTGTAACCGAATCACTTATCCACTCTGCATGCAGACCACCAGTGCCGTATATCTCCTCAATCTCATCAGCACTATACCCGTAGGGACCCATTTCAGGGGTTCCATCATCTTTATATGCTGGTTCACCACCCATATCTTTTTGCTGTACGTCATAGTTTTTTTGCTTACCACTTTTAGTATACCACCCAGCTAAGGTCATACCGTTGCGCGTAAGCGTAGGATCGCCTTTAAGCTTGTCATAGTTGGAATTATTGTCCTTATTAAACTTCCATACAGCATCTTCACCTTCACCTTCCCTTGTAGCGATCATAGTTACAGAAGCTGTACTACCGCTAAGCGTACCACCATTCAGATTGAAGGTAATTTCGTACTGATCATAGATTACTGTCGGACCACTGATTTTACCACCGTCAGTCACCTCTATGCTAGTTGAACTTGGGGCCTTGATTGTGCCGTTTATTGTACCACTTGTTTTTACAGCATCCGCTGATTGAAGCACCAATTTTCCTGTACTTCCTCCGGATTTTTCAATCGTTAGTGTGTGCTTGTTAAGGTCCAGTTTACCAGATGAGCCAACCTCTAGAGTTGTGCCTGCCGGAATCTTTAAATTTCCTGGTAAAGTCACAGCTCGATTGAGTGTTCCATTACCAGTTACAATTCCTGTCATAGGGCTCGTTCCGGCTTGAGTAAACAACAAAGCTGCACCAGTCTTGGTGGCAGTGATAGGATCACCTGCATCTTCATTTGGACGACCGATAGACAAGGCACTAATCGCTACAACAACAGGCATGCCTGTGAATCGAATACTGCTGCTTTGAATGCCAGCACTGCCGTCATAGCCAGTAGCATTTATTCTACAAGAGCCGCTAACATCAATAGAATAGCCATCAGCGTTAATACCAGCACCACCTGGATTGTCGGGATCGGTTCCCCCAGTAGCATTCAAAGTGCCAGAGCCACTTAATGTTACATTACCAGAACACTTCAGCCCAGCTTGACCTTTACCGCCTTGTAAGGTGTTGTCACCTGCTAGCGTAATAATAGTAGTACCAGCAGAGGCTGTCATTGCAGGAGTTGCAGAGTCTTTATCGCCAAGTGTCACTTTGTTCAGGGTAATCTTTGCATCAGTACCAGTAACATTTACTGTCTTAGCGGTCACTTCATTCAAATTAACCGTTGCACCCGATGCAGGAATCGCTAGTTCATCAAATGATGCGGACTTATTTACAGTAACAGTTGCGTCAGCCCCCGAAACCTTTATTGTTTGAGCTTTAGCGTTGGTTCCTGTGCCATTGATAGCAGCCTTTGTATTTGCTCCAATGTTAATTACTGAGCCAGTTCCAGAAACTGTAACAGTTACATCGGTATTGTTTAAGGTGACATTTGCAGCACCGGAAACACTTACAGTGCTAGTTTTTGTGCCATTTAAAGTAACATTTGCTTTATTAGGAACAGTTACTTTGTCAACTGCACCGCCATTTACATTAACCGTTGCCTCCACAGGAGCAGAAATAGTTAAATTAGTAATTTTTGTTGAATCATCAGTCAATCTAACATTTGCCGCCTTTGTAATGGATACATTGTTAGATGTTACGCCGGTTAAATCAACATCCTTGTCTGTGTCGATAGTTACATCTCCAAGTGTACCTTCTAAGGTAACTTTTCCGCCAGCATCAGTAGTAGATACTTTCACTGGGGTAGCAGGGGTAATGTCCGGATCACCAGTAACAGTAACTGCTTTCGAGGGCGTAAGCGTTAAGGTAGTACCATTATAACTACAGTCAGCAGTTTCGTCCTCTTCTTCGCCTACTTCTGTCGCATCGGTGATATCTGAAAGATACTCTCCATCGACTATTAAACCTGGAGCTGGAGACTCTACTGTCAAATTTCCTACCGTAAATGTATCTACTCTGTATAATGTTCCTTTAGTCCCTGCCTCGGCAGCCCAGGCGACATCAGGAAGCAGCGAAAGAGTCAAACAGATCACGAGAAGGAACGCCGTCAAACGCTTTTTCATCAATAAAAACTCCTTTCAAAAGATAAGTAACGAAGCAGAGCGCCCGGCCCGCACACCGCCCCGCCAAATTCTACTAGATTATACGCCAAAAACCGGAAAATAGCAAGCAGAAAATCTCCGCCGCCGGTGTCAAATCTCGCCGGAGCCACCGCGCAGTCCGTAACGCGCTCAGAGAGAGGAATAAAGCTTAACCTTGTCTTGCGCCGCGTCAGCTGTTAAGTCAAATCTCCTGCATAATGCTTGCTTAATCCGTTCC
>CAMWQV010000224.1 GCA_947176425.1 uncultured Clostridia bacterium | reverse complement strand
GAAGAATACGAGGATATTATAGGCAGTATGAATCTTGCTGCCGGCGGTGATGAATATATCAGGTATTTGCAGGCGATTCCTGCGGCAAAGACCCATGCCGGATATTTTTCTGTTGACGGCAAGGGAAAAATGGTTAACTCCAAGGTTGGACGGAAAGAAACAACTTCCGATGACGCAAGCGCGTATGAGCTGATTATGAAAAATAAAGAATTGCTGCTTGACCGTGACCCGGCGCGTTCGCCTGTACGGTTTATTTTTTCTCACTCCGCTCTGCGGGAAGGCTGGGACAACCCAAACGTGTTTCAAATCTGCACCTTGAAGCAAAGCGGAAGCGATGTCCGCAAACGCCAGGAGGTTGGACGCGGCCTGCGGCTCTGCGTGAACCAAAACGGGGAGCGGATGGATGCCCATGTTTTAGGGAATGACGTGCATAACATCAATGTCCTGACTGTCATTGCCAGCGAGAGCTACGACTCGTTTGCAAAAGGTCTGCAAACGGAAATGTCCGAAGCAATAGCGGACCGTCCCCGTGCGGTTACGGTGGAACTGTTTGCTGGTAAGGCCATTCAGGACGGGCAGGGCAACGGGCATGTGATTGATCAGGCTACCGCAGCGGCTATTCATTATGAGATGATTATAAATGGTTACATTGACCGCAAAGGCGCCTTGACAGATAAATATTATGAGGACAAAGCAAACGGCACAATCAAGATTGCGGAAGCAGCAGCGGATTCCGCTGCTGCTGTGCTTGAGATTGTAGATTCCATCTATGATCCACGCAGTATGCAGCCGGAAAATGCCCGCAGCAGCAATGTGGAACTGAAGGTGGATAAGGACAAGTTAGCTATGCCGGAGTTCAAGGCGCTCTGGTCAAGAATCAACACCAAATCCGTCTATGTGGTGGATTTTGATACAGAGGAACTGATTAGAAAATCTATCGCTGCTCTTGACAGCAAACTGCGCGTTTCTAAAATATATTTTCACGTAGAAACCGGCTCAATGGAAGCCGTCAAATCCAAAGATGGCGCATCCTTTGTGAAAGAAAAATCTGACAGTTACAAAGTAAGCGTGACCGCAAACTCCAATGTAAAGTATGATCTGATCGGAAAACTGGTGGATGAAACCGGGCTGACCCGTAAGGCTCTTATTGCGATTCTGAAGGGGATCCAGCCCGTTGTGTTCAACCAATTCAGGGACAACCCTGAAGAATTTATCGTTAAGGCCGCTGCTCTTATTAACGATGAGAAAGCCGCTGCGATTATTAAACATATTACCTATCATGTTTTAGACGATCACTACAATACAGATATCTTTACTGAGCCTGTCATCAAGGGCAGACTTGGCATAAATGCGATGAAAGCGAAAAGACATCTGTTTGACCATATCGTTTATGACTCGACTGAAGAACGTGATTTCGCTAAGGAGCTTGATGCAAATACAAATGTAGCGGTTTATGTAAAACTGCCGGACAGTTTTTATATTTCAACTCCTGTTGGCCGCTATAACCCGGACTGGGCTATCGCTTTCCATGAAGGCGCCGTCAAGCATATTTATTTTGTTGCGGAAAGAAATGGATCTATGTGTTCTATGCAGCTGCGCCAGATTGAACAGGCAAAGATTTACTGCGCAAAAGAGCATTTCAAAGCCATTTCCGGTGAAAATGTTGTCTATGATGTAGTGGACAGCTATCAATCACTGCTGGAAATAGTTATGAAATAGACCGGAGTATCAATACTGCGATGGGCCTTGCTATTTCCAGATATTTGTAGTAAAATTGTGTTGCTGTCAAAAAAGACGGGGCTCTTATTCAAACAGACATAAACGGACAAAAAAATACACCGATGAAGCCTCTCATTTCAGAGGCTTCACCGGTGTATTTTAGGAGGAAAGGAAACCTTATGAAAATAATTGACACACATGCCCATGTGGCACAATGTATCGCCGGGACCGGTTCACAAGGGGAACTGCGTCCCGCCAGCGGAGGCCGTGCGGTCTATGCAACCGGACAGTCTTTACAAATCCTCCCGCATCCCACTGCCCGAAGCTGTGTGTCTGACGCGGTGAATATTGTGAGAGCAGACCGCCTGCTGTGGGGCAGCGATATGCCATCCCTTATGACCAGGGACACTCATCAGCATTTTATCGACTTTATTGCCCTGCATCCGGATTTGAACAGCCGTGACAAAGAAAAAATCCTCTATGCCAACGCGGCAAAGCTGTTCTTTTCCCTGTAAACAATATTCTGAGGAAGGACTGCTATGTTTATCAACAGTTTTCTCGTATCGCTGAATGCCATTATCTCTATTTTCACCATGATGTCGGCCGGCTACGGCGCGAAACGGCTGCTCCATCTGGAAAAAGAATACATCGGGCGGTTTAATACGCTGGTCTTTCATACCCTCCTGCCGCTTATGCTGTTCAATAATATTTACAGTTCCAATCTCAAGGGCGGCGTCAGTTTTCGCTGTCTGGGGCTGGCTCTGTCGGTACTGTCGGCGCTGTTCCTGTTCACCTGGATTTTTGTCAAACGGATCGAGTCTGCCAACAGCCAGCGCGGTGTAATGATACAGGCATCCTTCCGCAGTAATTTTCTGCTTTTGGGTATGCCCTTGATTCAGGAACTGTGTCCCGATGCGGATCTGGCTACTGTCTCCGTTATGCTGGCGATTGTAGTCCCAATCTTTAACGTGCTGGCTGTGGTCACTTTGGAGACTTTCAGCCGGAAACAGATTGACGTTCGTAAAATTCTGCTTGGCATCGCTAAAAATCCGCTGATTATTGCCTCTGCAATCGGGATTCTGGCAAATCTCTCCGGTCTGCGCCTGCCGGACTGTCTGCGCAGTCCGATCTCTCAGATGGGTTCCTCTGCTTCCCCAGTGGCGCTGCTCCTGCTGGGCGCACAGTTTGAGTTCCAGGATGTGCGGCAGCACCGGCGCAATCTCACGATATGTACCGTGTTTCGGCTGCTGGTTTATCCCGGCATCGCCCTTCCGTTGGCCGCTTTGACGGGCCTGCGGGGACCGGAGTTCGCGGTACTGATTTCTATGTTCGCCACTCCTGCCGCTGTTGCTTCCTTCAGCATGGCGGCACAAATGGGCGGCAATCCGGAACTGGCAGCCAGTGCGGTGACAGTGACAACTTTACTGTCTGCCGGAACAATGTTTTTGTGGATCTTTCTTTTTAAATCTTTGGGAATGTTCTAAGAACCCGTATTTAATGCGAATCAGGTTTCTGAATATCCATATTCTTAGGCAGTATCAGACTGAGGATAATAGAAACCACGAACACGACGGCAACTACATTTTCGGCGAATACGGACCGCACCATCTCGGGGAAGATATTCCAAATATCCGCCTCACTGGTGGAAGTAAAGCCGATACCGATTGCCAAAGACAGCGACGCGATTGTAATATTCCGCTGTGAGAAGCCGCACGCAGCGATCATCTGCATACCGGAGACGACGATGGAACCGAACATCATGATCGTACAGCCGCCCAGCACGGATTCCGGAAGGGATGCGAAGAAGTTTCCCGCCAGCAGCATACAGACCGCGCCGGTCATGATTGTAAAACGGTTGACCACTTTTGTCATTGCGACCAGGCCGACATTCTGGGAGAAGGAGGTAACAGGCGGGGTCCCAAAGAGACTGGAGATTGCTGAAGCGTAGCCGTCGCAGGCCAGGGAGCCGGAGATTTCTTCACCGGTAATTTCCCGGTCCAGCCCTCCGGAGACCAGCGCCGACGTGTCCCCGATGGTCTCCGCCGCTGACACCATAAAAATAATACAGACGGAAAGCACCGCGCCCGCATGAAACTCCGGCGTATAGGGCAGCAGTCTGGGCAGAGCGATAAAACCGCCGGAAAGCAGTGCGGAAAGATCCACTTTACCCATAAAGACAGCAATCATGTAACCCACCACAAGACCGGCTAAAACACTGAGCTGTTTCAGATACCCCTTTGCCATAGCGTTCCAAACCAGGCATACGGCCAGAGTGATCAAACCCAACAGCAGGTTTTGGGCCGAACCGAAATCCTCAGCATAGCCGCCGCCGAAGGAACGGGTACCCACTGTGAACAGGGAAAAACCGATAGCGGTGACAACGGAAGCGGCGACGATGGGTGTAATGATCTTCCGCCAATAGTTTGCCAGAAGGCCCAGAGTACCCTCGAAAAGGCCGCCGATCAGGACCGCGCCGGCAACACTTGCGTAACCGTAGTTGGCGGCAACCGAACTGAGTACTGCTACAAATGTAAAGCTGACGCCCATGACCACCGGCAGTTTAGAACCGATGCGCCAGACCGGATAGAGCTGGATGAGCGTAGCGATGCCTGCAACAAACATAGCGTTTTGGAGCAGGATTGCAGTCTCCGCTGTCTGCAAACCCGCTGCACCGGCAATAATTGTAATCGGCGCCAGATTAGAGACGAACATAGCGAGGATATGCTGGAGTCCGAAGGGAATCGCTTTGCCGATAGGCACCCGTCCGTCCAGACGGTAGATATTGTTGATGCTGACTTCCGGCGTTACGTTTTTAGGGCTTTGGGTTTTCATGATAGTATCCTTCCTTTCTCTCAATTCATTACCCGTTTCCCGCCTTGCCGCAGCTACATATTCCGCACAGTATCCAGTGCCGCCCGAATGACCTTGTCCATGTCGTAGTATTGGTACTGGCCCAGCCTGCCGCCGAAGATCACATCCGGTCTGGTTTTTGCCAATTCCTGATACGAGTGGTATAATGCCTGATTTTTCTCATCGTTGACAGGATAATAGGGTTCCATACCAGGTTTCCACTCTGCCGGATACTCTTTGCTGATTACAGTCTTAGGCTGCTGTCCGAAAACAAAATGTTTATGTTCAATAATCCTGGTGTAAGGAACTTCCCGCTCCGTGTAATTCACC
>CAMWQV010000223.1 GCA_947176425.1 uncultured Clostridia bacterium | reverse complement strand
TTTTCTTTGTTGGATTTTTTGTTAACAGTTTGTTTACTCGTTCAATTACCGTGCTGCCCCTTCTATAAAATCCCTGCGCAGACCTAAAAAGTTTAGTAAAAAACCTGTTGTCAACGGGATTTGTAATCACGCAAATGTGATTCCTGATTCTCTGCGCATGAAAGAGGCGGCACTTTCTCAATGAATCAGCGAAAAGATAGCCGAGCACAAGTGTCCAAAATGCGGCAGGTTAATGAATTGGTTTGAAGTGAGTACACACGTTTGCGGCTAAAGAATCGTTATTTTTCATCATATACTTTATCTCCGTGTTCCCGCAGGGTCAGGAACAGGAAATAACCGGCAAAAAGCAGTATCTGTACAACAGTGGAACAGGGCGTCGCCAGTCCTACGAGAAACAGTGATACCGGCGTCAGGCGGCTCATAAAAAACGATACGGGGATACGTACCAGAAACGCGCCGGTGATCCCTTGCAGCATGACAAAAGTGGTATTGCCGCAGCCGTTGAAATAGCCCGCGAAGCAGAACATGACAGAAGTCAGCATGGCGTCAATGGCATAAGCCCGCAGATAATCTGCCGCTGCCGCGATAACAGCCTGCTCTTTGGCGAACAGTCCTGCCAGCAGACTGCCGTGAAAAAAGGAAAGGTACGACAGAACAATACCGCAGCAGAGAGAAGATATCATGCCGTAAAGCATTGCGCGTTTGGCACGGACCTTTTCCCCTTCTCCGATATTTTGCGCGACGAAAGCCGACAGAGACTGCATATATGCGGACGGCACCAGCATAACAAATTCACAGAGCTTTTCCGCTACGCCTATCCCCGCCGAAGCGACCACGTTGATCGAATTAACAATAGCTGTAATTGCCAAAAATGAAATATTGACAAGCGTGTTTTGCAGTGCGATTGGAACGCCCAAACGGAGGATTTCTTTGACCATCTGACGGTGGAGCCTGATATTCCGGCGAGAAAACGGAAACGGCAGGCCGCGCCGTGCGGTGAAAAGCAGGCTCAAGGCTACGCTCACTGCTTGTGCCAGCACAGTAGCGGTAGCAGCTCCGGCTACGCCCATATGGAATCCTGCTACCAGTAAGAGATCGACCGCAATGTTTGTGATGCAAGCAATAGCGACAGCCAGCAGCGGCGTTTTGGAATCCCCAATGCCCCGGAATAGTGCCCCTAATACATTATAAGCCACAATAAACACGGCGCCGCCAGAACAAATGCGTATATATGTCACAGTCTGCCGGAAAGCTTCCTTTGGCGCCTGCATCAGAGACGCGACAGGCGTGGCTGCTAATACCATAATAGCCGTAAGCAAAACCGCCAGCAATGTAAACAGTGCGACAGCGCTGCCCAGTACCTGCCCGGCTTCCTCCAAACGTTTTTTACCCAATTTCTGCCCCAGCAGTACGGTTGCACCCATTGACAGACTGGTGACAACAGAAGTAATAGACTGCATAATCTGACTGCCGGTGGATATCGCAGAGACATCCGCCGCTTCTCCAAACTGCCCTATGATCAGAAGGTCTACAGCGCCGTACATGGCTTGCAGGAATAACGCCAGCAGGACGGGGACCGTAAAGCGCAGCAAAGGCGCTAGAATCGGCCCTTCGGTAAAATTAGACGTTTGATTCATAACTGTTTCAATACCTCCACAAACTTTTCTCCATAACGGGCGAACAATTCCGCCGTCTCCGGCCCGATACGTTCCCCAGCTGCTGCAATGGGTACGGCAGGCGGGCAGCTGACAAGAGGCGCGCCGCAGATACGTCCCTGCGCCTCCTGCACCGGCACAATTTCCCGCGGCGCGAACATTGCGTCCCGGATACTGCACACGGATTCAGGCCGGACGGCGGGCAGCGGCAGACGTGTATAGGGGACGCGGCTGTTTTTGCCCAGACAGTCTGTCAGCCGCTGAAAATCTGCGGATGGATTTTCAGGCGTCCACATCAAGACAAGATCGTCCCGGCCGCAATATTCGCACTCTATCCCTGCTGTACGCAGTTTCTGAGCCAGGGCATAGCCGTTCCAGCCGGACGCGGCGCAGTCGATTGTCAGTTTCAGCGGGTCTGTTTCCGGTACGCTCCAATGATCTCTGCGCAGTTGTTCGCGTACCTGTTCCAGCCGGATACAGGTTTTGGACAGACGGTCGGGATAGTCTTCGGAAAGATACTGGCTGCACAGATCCAGAGACTGTAAGATCAGATAAGAAGGACTGGTAGAGCCGAACAGCGCCAAAGCGCGCCTGCCTTCCTCCGCAAAAGCGGCTGGGGCGCAGGAAGCGATATGGAGATATGCGCCGCCGGTCAGTACCGGAAGCGTCTTGTGGGCGGAATCACAGCACAGGTCCGCACCCATATCCAGCGGATGCCGGGACGGTGTCAGAAAGCGCAGATACGCGCCATGGGCATTATCGACGAGAAGCGGGACGCCAAAATGATGGGCCGTTTCGGACAAGGCCCGGATATCGCACTGCCCGCCTAAATAATCCGGACTGGTGATATATACGGCATCCGCATGGGTTTCAGTCAGAACCTGCGCTAATTTCTCCGGCTTTACGCCGCAGGCACAGACCGAATAGGATTCTTCCGGCCAGAGCCAAACAACGTCAAAGTCCAGCAATGCGGCGGCATACAGGAACGATTTGTGGACATTCCGCGCCGCCGCGATGACCGGACGCCGTTCAGCATTCCAAACGGCAAGAGCCAGCATTGCCCGAATGCACTGGGAGGAGCCTTCCGTCACAAAAAACGTCCTGGCGGAACCGAACAGCCCGGCGGCGTTTTCTTCGCTTTCCCGGATAATGCCGTCCGCCTCATAGAGAGAATCCGCTCCCGATATCTCCGTGATATCCAGCGGTTCGCAGCCTAAAAAAGAACTTCCCTTGTGTCCCGGCATATGCAGGCGCGATGTCCCGGACGCGGCGTAAGTGCGGACAAAATCTGCTATAGGCGTTGTCATTGCAGGTCCGCCTGCGCGACTTTCATCATAATTGCGCATTCAATCCGTTTACGAAACAATTTGCATCCATATTCATATATGCCGCGGATGGACCCGGAGGCATGATACGCATTTGCCGCGCAGCCGCCGGAACAGTACAGCTTTGCCCAGCAGTCCGCGCATTCGGGACGGGCGTAGGCATTGCAGGTTTTAAATTCATCCCTTACCGCAGTATTGACAACGCCGTTCCAGATATCGCCCAGCTTGTACGCTTCTTCCCCCACAAACTGATGGCACGGATACAGGTCCCCCCGGGGCGTGACAGCCATATATTCTGTACCGGACCCGCAGCCGGAAATTCGTTTGTAAATGCACGGTCCGCCGGTCAGGTCCAGCATATAGTGATAGAACGTAAAACCGCGGCCTTCCTGTTCCCGTTTCAGCATCTCTTTCGCTAAAATCTCATACTGCTCCAGTACAATCGGAAGGTCGTCTTCTGTCAGCGCGGCGGGGTCGGCGGGATCACAGACAACCGGTTCCATACTCAGCTGGTCAAACACCAGATCCGCCATATGAAAAACGTCTTTCGTAAAATCGGGATTCGCATGGGTGAACGTCCCCCGCATGTAATATCCCTGTCCGCCGCGGCTGTCAACAAGGGCCTTGAATTTCGGAACGATTTTCTCATAGCTTCCGTTTCCGGCGCAGTCTACCCGGAGACGGTCATGGATCTCTTTCCGTCCGTCCAGACTCAAAACGACATTGTGCATTTCTTTGTTGGCAAACGCAATGACATCATCGTCGATCAGCATTCCGTTTGTGGTAAGGGTAAAGCGGAATTTTTTATTATGCGGTTTTTCCTGTGTGCGGGCATACGCGACCAGTTTTTTTACGACATCCCAATTCATAAGCGGTTCGCCGCCGAAAAAATCGACCTCCAGATTAACCCGGCTGCCGGAATTTTCGATCAGGAAATCAAGAGCGCGCTTCCCTACCTCAAAGGACATTAAAGAGCGGTCTCCGTGGTACTTGCCCTGGCTGGCAAAACAGTAAGAACAGTTCAGGTTGCAGGTATGGGCTACATGGAGGCAGAGCGCTTTGACGACTGTATTCCGGTTCTTAAAGTCAAATGCCATAGATTCAAATGTATCCGGAGTATAGAGCTTCCCAGCGGCCTCCAGCGACTTAACATCTGACAGGCATGTGCGCAGTTCCTCCTCCGTGACATCCGGACGGTTTGTATATTTTTGCATCAGTGCAGAAATAATCTCGTCTTCGGGCTGCTCCTTATACAGCGCGATCAAATCATAGGCTACATCATCCACCACATGGACAGACCCTGAGCAGGTGTCTAAGACGATATCATAGCCGTTCAGTTTATATTGATGGACCATGACGTTTCCCTTTCAAAAATTTAATTATATACAGAACAAAGCGCCGCTGTCAAAGCGACGCTTCTTTGCGGGATAAAATGCTGCTTATTTGCTCGGGTTTTCGCAGGGCTGGTTCGCAACGCCGCAGGAAGTCTTGCACGCGGATTGGCAAGAAGTCTGGCACTCACCGCAGCCGCCGGTCTGCGCGCTCTTTTTCAGATCGCGGGTCTCAAGAGTTTTGATTCGATTCATAGTTATGTTCTCCTATTCTGCCGCCGCTGTTTCGGACGGTGGGATTAAAGTACGGTTAGAATACCATATTTGTTGGCGAATGTCAAGAATGAAGCAGATTCCTGTTCAGCTTGATATAGTAGGTGTTGCTTAATACCGGGCGTTTAAAAATAGACGGTCTCTAATCTGCTGTACAATTTGCCGCACCCTATTTTCATCATGGTCAGCGTAAACATCCAGTACAATAATTGGCCGAATTCGTCTCTGCATTTCCACCTTTTGTCTCAGATTTTCACTGGCCCCATAAGTATCCAGCATGACAGAACAGAGGCGGTCATCTGTGATATCCATAAAATCTGACGCTTCATCAATAT
>CAMWQV010000222.1 GCA_947176425.1 uncultured Clostridia bacterium | reverse complement strand
TGTAGCACAAGACTTACAGTTCAAAACTCGGTATAACTTCTTTCTCGGTATAACCGCTACTATCGCACCCTTGTCCTTTGTTCTTACGTTCTCAGTAAATTTCCTGCTCCAAAGCATCAAATTCTGGGGTAGAAAAGAACTCCCCCAATGTGATTTCAAAGCCGTCACATAACTTTTTGATAGTGACTGTCCCAGGATTTTGGCTTTCGCCGTTGAGAATACTCTTAATGGTTGCCTGGGGAACGGCAGAGATATTGCTCAGACCATTAGGTGTGATGCCACGTTCTTTGCACAGTTCCAGAATGCGGGCTGCAATCGCCGCGCGTGTATTCATAGGCAAATCCTCCAAGTGATTTGTCACTATGATAAAATATTTGCATTTTTCTTGTTAGTGATACTTCACTAGCTTCCCAAATTATGATATAGTGATATATCACTATATCGAGAGGTTGAGAAGTATGAAAGAAACTGCTTGTGCATTTACCGGACATCGGCCAAAAAGTTTTCCTTGGAAGTATGACGAAGAAGATAAGCGGTGTGCTGCGTTGAAAGCGGCGCTGGCTGAGCAGATCGAAAAGCTGGCGGAAGCTGGTGTAACCGACTTTTATAGTGGAATGGCTTTGGGCGTGGACACTTGGGCAGCTATGGCTGTTCTCACATTGCGGGAAAAAAATCCAGCGGTAAAGCTCCACTGCATCCTCCCGTGTGAAGGGCAGGAAGTGAAATGGGCACTCCCAGCACAGGCACACTATAAGCATATTTTGAATAAGGCCGATTCCGTGGAATACGTGAGCCGCATTTATCACAAAAAATGTATGCTGGAACGCAACCAGCGTCTGGTTGATTCCGCTGCCTTTCTGATAGCTGTTTACAACGGAGAGAAGCGGGGCGGAACAGCAGCAACTGTCCGCTATGGACAAAAGGCAGGCCGGAAAATTATCTGCATTGATCCAGAAACACGGCTGGTTTTCAAGTGGGAACCGACACTGGAAACAACGCTGTGAGGATATTTATGGTTCAACATCTCATATCCATCCTTGAATATGCGGATGAAAAGGAATATAATAGTACCGCAACAAGCTGCAACCCAATGGCTGGCCGTTTATTGGGGAAGTGCTCATGCGGCTTTTTCCATTTTGTGAATACAATTTTGAGATGAGTAGAAAAGAGGCTTGATGTATGAACCAGGATCAGAAAGAGAATCTGCTCAATGAGCCATATGTCCAAGAGATCCTCAAGCGTCTCCAGGAGGCCGAACAGGCCAAGCGGGAATTGGAAGAACAGCTCGCGATCGTCAACGCTCTGGCCTGGGATCACTATACCGTCTATGACGTGAATCTGCAGACCGGCAATTTTCGGTCGGTGCAGGTCGGGACCCACAGGTCCCCCCAGTGGGAGTGGGAAACCGGGGAAGAATATCCTTATGAGGAAACTTTACACCAGTATCTGGAAGAGCGAATTCTGGATGAGGATAAAGAGGATGTGTGGAAACTCCTTTCTTTGGATGGCATCAAGGAGGAGCTGTCCGCCAGTTCGATGCATACAGGGACCTACCGCACTTGGGATGGAACGAATATACACCATTTCCAGATCATCTGCCGGGGCTACCAGGTAGATGACCAGGCGGATCCCCATGTGCTGATTGGGTTCCGGGATATCGACGATATCGTCCAAAAGGAAGAACGGCAGAAGGCGGCCCTGGAGGACGCCCTGCATATGGCCAAGGCTGCCAACGAAGCCAAGACTTCCTTCCTGGGCAACATGAGCCACGACATTCGCACGCCTATGAACGCCATCATTGGGTTCCTGACTTTGATGCGGGACGAGGCCGATAATCCTGAAATGGTTCGGGAATACATCCAACGCATTGATGCTGCCAGCCACCACTTGCTGAGCCTCATCAACGACGTGCTGGACATGAACAAGATCGAGAGCGGCAGCACCACGTTGAGTTTGGCTCAGATAAATCTGGCCAAGGTCATCACGGAGATCAACACAATCATCCACCCACAGGCAAAAGCGAAAAATCAGACCTTTGAAGTGTTTGCTTCCCATCTGAATTTTGAACATTTGGTGGGCGATGAGGTGCGGATCAATCAGATTTTGATCAATCTGCTGTCAAACGCGGTCAAATATACGCCAGAGAATGGAACCATTGAACTGTGGGTTGAGGAACTGCCCCAGGTGTTGAGCCAGTACAGCCGCATCCGGTTTACCGTCAGCGATAACGGCATCGGGATGAGCGAGGACTATTTGAAGATCATTTTTGACCCCTTCACCCGAGAGGACACAAAGACTATCAAAGGAATACAAGGTACCGGTCTGGGTATGGCCATTACCAAAAGCCTAGTGGATCTGATGGGTGGTACCATCACAGTGGACAGCAAATTAGGCGAGGGGAGCACCTTCGTCGTTGAGCTGGAGCTGAGGATCCAAGAGCAGGAGGATGACCCCAAATTCTGGAGCGATCATCAAATCACCCGGATGATCGTGATTGATGATGACGAGGCAATCTGCCGTAATGTGGTCAAGACCATGAGCGGAGTGGGTGTGTCTACAGACTATGCCACTGATGGTGAACCCGCCGTTCAGATGGTGCGCGAGGCCCAAGAGGCCGGAAAGCCCTATGATCTGATCCTGCTGGATTGGATGATGCCAGGAATGAACGGTTTGGAGACCGCCCGACACATTCGGAAGGACAGCCAAACTCCTATCCTGCTGCTGACCTCCTTCGATTGGAGGGAGATCGAGCAGGATGCTATGGAAATCGGTGTGAATCACATTATGCCGAAGCCTTTCTTTTTGAGTACCTTTAAGGAGGCTGTTCGCCTCATACTGGGGCGTGTGGAGGACGCCAAACATCATGAGTCCGACGTGGTCAAGGGGATGCACATTCTGGTAGTAGACGATATTGCTGTAAACCGTATGATCATGGGCAAGATCCTCGGGACCTTGGGCGCCGAATGTGACACCGTTTGCGACGGTCAGGAGGCCGTGGAGAAATTTATGGCTTCCCCCTCTGGGTATGACCTGATCCTGATGGATGTGCAGATGCCGGAGATGGACGGCTATAAGGCCACCAGGGCGATCCGGGCCAGCGGCCATCCTTTGGCGATGGACGTCCCCATCATCGCTATGACAGCGAATGCTTTTGTGGACGATGTGCGGGATGCCATCAACTCCGGTATGGATGCGCACATCGCAAAGCCGGTGCAGGTCGATAAGCTGAAGGCGACGATCCATCAGGTCTTGGATGATCGGGCAGCTTCGAAAAAGCAAAGATAGCTATAAAATGACCCATAGTGCTGAATTTGGAGGATAGGGAGTGACGTACAATGGTCGAAAAGGTCCGAAAAAACCAACGGTCGATCCTGATCGGTTTGATCGTTCTCTGTATGGGAATCATGGCGATCGGCGCGGTTGTCTATCTGGGAAGGATAAGCGATAAACTGAAGAACGATGCGATCCAGGGCGTTATGGATATAACGATGCAGCAGAAGCAGGCTTTTGAGAATTTCGTCACTGGAGACCGGGAACGGCTGCACAGCTATGCGGAACGTTTTGCCGAAAAGGAAAGCATAACGGAGAAAACTGCCCAAGAGCAGCTGAAAATGATCGGGGACGAGGAAGCTGTCTGTTCTGTCATTTGTTTGGAGGAAGGCTGGGCCTGCAGCAATGCTTATCAGAATATCATTCAGCTGAATGATGAGCAGTTGCGTTTTTTCCACAGTTTATCCGGCAGCGGACTATGGGATGACTATACCGGCATTTTTACCGGGGTCCCGATGTTTGGCTACTATGAGACCTTTACCTTTCAGAATGGCCACAAAGGCATAGTCCAAAAAACCTATGAGCGCAGCAAGGTCCTGGAAAGCTTTACCCTCTCGATCTACAATGGTCAAGGCTTTGGCTACATTCTGAATCCGGATGGAGACATCTTGCTGCGTTCTATTTTTAGGAGCGACAGTCAGACTTACGATAATATTTTCGACGCGCTCTCTGATGCACATGCTCCTCAGTCTGATATCGACGCATTCAGATCAGCACTGGAGGCACAGGAGACGGGCAGCATCGTCTTCCAAGGGGACGCCGGCCGCGTAATTTACACCTTTGCCCCTATCGAAAGCATGAACGGCTGGCATATACTCTCCATTGTTCCATTGGATGCGATCCAGGATAAGGCGATCGGTATCCTGCGCGATTCCCAAATGGCGGTAGGACTTTTCGCTCTGATGCTGGTCATCATCTCTGTGTTCATTATCCTGGTCTGGCACATACAAAAGGAGATCAAGGAGAAAGAGCAAGAAAGCGATTACCGGTCTCAACTGTTTGAGTTCTCGTTTACATTCCTCGCGGAAAATACAGATGATTTATACATCATCTTAGATCACGAAACGGAGGAGCTGGAGTATGCCAGTCCTAATCTGGACCGGGTGCTGGGTGTAGCGCCGGACGAGCTGATCGGGTATCTTCGAGCCGGCGATATGGCGGTCGATGCGGAGGGCGCGTTCGCTTACTACACAAAGCTCAGGGCCCTGCATCCGGGCGAGATGGCGGAGCCGCGGAGCTCAGAGCGGGTCAACCCCAAAACCGGTGAACACAAGTATTTTCTGGAGAATGTTTACCGCATTGACATTCAGGGCCGTAAAAAGCGGGTATCCTACTTCGCTAACCGCACCAAAGAACGGAAAACGCAGAATGATCTTGCCGATGCCCTGCACATGGCCCAGGCGGCCAACGACGCCAAAAGCGCCTTCCTCAGCAGCGTCAGCCATGACATCCGCACTCCCATGAACGCGATCATCGGCTTTTTGACGCTCATGCGGGACGAGATAGACAACCCCAACACGGTCCTGGAGTATAACAGGCGGATTGAGTCGGCCAGCCAGCACCAGCTGGGGCTGATCAACGATGTGCTGGA
>CAMWQV010000221.1 GCA_947176425.1 uncultured Clostridia bacterium | reverse complement strand
CAACTAGATTGCAATTATATATTGAGGAAGCAGCCCGTAAGAGAGAGGCTGAAAAAGCAGCGAAAATAGCCGGACCACAAACTGAACGGGGAGAACTGTTGCGTACAAAAGCAAAAAAAATTTGGTGGAATAATAACTGGTCTACCCATAAAACTGCAACATTCCGCAGCCTTGCCTTAGCCAAAATCACCAATGGGGAAGCAAAAGACTGGGAAGTCATCTGCTTTTTTGATATGTCTATCACACAAGATGGAGCGAACTCAAAAGGCCTCTTTATTACAGAAACGGGTTTGTACGGTAATTTTTCGGGGATCATGAAAATCAAATACGAAGATATCTCTCAACTGAAACTGTATAAGAAAACAGGCTTTTTGGACAGCGACACACTGGAAATTATGACGCAGAGTGGGGAGAGACATCGGATCACTTGGGACCCTTTTAAGCTGAAGAGATATTTGGATTACGCCATTTCCTTACCGCCGCTTCCAAGTGAAGAAGAAAGTCCGCCTGATGACCCTGACGCGCTTGACATATTAGAAGAAGAACTGGATGATCTGGACGATGGGCTTTTTCTGCAATAAATGCGGCGTATGCTGCCGCAATATAAGCGGTATACAGCAGCTTGCTGCTTTCGATAATGGCGATGGGGTATGTATACACTTGACATCCGACAATTTGTGCGGCATATACAACAGCCGCCCGATCTTCTGTAATATTGACGGACTATATGAACGCATATACAGCGGCACTATGTCGAAAGAGCAGTGGTACGCATTAAATCAGTCTGTCTGTAAAAAATTGCAGAGTAGAGGACCAACCTTTCTATAAATTGCTGACAATTTACGGCGGGACCGGGCAAAAAACGCCTTGGTTCCGCCATTCCATTTACCCCCTGCCGTACATATGGCAGGGGGTAAATGGAACGGTCCCTTGTACCCGATATATTGGAAAAATCAACGTGTATTTGAGAAAAAAGCTCAGATACACGTTGATTTTTTTGGAGCTATGGATATAATAGAGATGAAGGAGGGTGAGCAGTTATGTTGATACAGTTTCGGTTTCAAAATTTCAAGTCTTTCCGGGATGATACAATTTTAGACCTTTCCGCCACCAAAATTACAGAGCATAGTGAACATATTATTTCTCTGGGAAATGAAAAACTATTGCCAGCCGCCGCTGTTTTTGGAGCGAACGCCAGCGGAAAGTCAAATGTGATTGAGGCGTTCCGCTTTATGGCAACCTATGTCCTGGATTCATTCATGTATGGTGGAGATGGCGGAAAAGAGAAATCAGAACAGCTACAGCATACTCCATTTCTTTTCGATTCTGCCAGTCAGGAAGCTGAGTCTTCCTTTGAGGTTTATTATACAAGAGATGGCGGACTGGATGATAAAATCTATAACTACGGCTTTACTTTGAATCAGGATGGTATTGCGGAAGAATGGCTGAATACAAAAGCGAAAACAGCCCGAAAGCCAAAAGAAATTTTCTATCGGAATGGCGATAAACTTATATTGACAGGAATCGCGCAGAAAAGAAGAGAAAATATACAACTTTCGTTAGAAAAAGAGACATTAGTGGTATCGTTGGGAGCAAAATTGAAAGTTGATCTTTTGAAAACTGTGCGGGACTGGTTTTATCATATGAATTTTACGGATTTCGGAGATCCATTTGAAAATGCGTTTCTTTCTTCTATACTACCATCGGACTTTTCCAGAGATAGAAATGTTCAGGTAAGTGTAGCTTCCTATCTATCCTCCTTTGATTCATCCATTCTTGATTTTCAGGTGGAAGTATTCAAAGGGGATGACAGTGGGGATTATATTAAAATCAACACTGTTCATCGTACAACAGATGGCGGAAGCACAGTAATTCCTTTTGAGCAGGAATCAGGTGGAACAAGGAAAATGTTTGCTTTGTACCCAGCTTTGCGGGATACTTTGGAAAACGGAAGTGTTTTGTTTGTGGATGAACTGAACGCACGTCTGCACCCACTTCTGGTCCGGAATTTTTTGCTGACATTCCTAAACCCGGATATCAATGTCAACCATGCACAGATTGTTTTTACAACGCATGATTCCTGGCAGCTCTCAAATAATCTGCTGCGTCGGGATGAAATCTGGTTTACAGAAAAAAATGAAGATGGTATTTCTACGCTCTATTCTCTGGCTGATTTTATGGATGAGGATGGCGTAAAAATCCGTAAAGATGAAAACTACGAAAAAAACTATCTGCTGGGTAAATATGGAGCCATTCCTACTCTAAAATATTTGGATGTGTTTAGGGAGGAGTAAGGATGCCAATAGAAAGAAACGGGAATCGGAAAAGACGGAACCAATTTCCCAAAAGAACACCGGATTTGGGATACTATTTTATTGTGACAGATACAGAAGAAACCGAGAAAAATTATCTGTATGGCCTGCGGGATTCTCTGCCTAAAGAGTTTCAAGACCGGATCGTAATTAAGGTTTCCACTGCTAAAACTGAGGAACTTATTGCAGCCTGTGAGCAGGCGGGCATTGACCCGCAGTACCGTCAATGCTGGATTGTGTTCGACCGGGATAGAGTAGTTGCCTTTGATAAAATCATCGAAGAGGCAGTAAGCAGAGACATAAAAGTCGGGTGGTCTAATCCCTGCATTGAAATCTGGTTTGATGCCTATTTCGGCAAAATGCCTGCGGTACAGGAGTCGGTAGCCTGCTGCCGGACATTTGCTGATCTGTTTGAGAAGGCAACAGGGCATGAATACAAAAAGGCAAACCGACAGATTTACGCTGTACTGAATCAATTTGGAGATGAAGCAGCGGCAATACAGACTGCTGAAAACCGGCTCAGAAGCTATCTGCGAAACGGAGAGACAAGACCCTCGCAGATGTGTCCAGGTACAACGCTACATCATTTAGTCGATGAAATCCGAAGAAAGGCCTTGCAGCAAAAATAGCACATATATTTTTCATAAAATTTGCCTTCCATAATGGAAAGAACCTGATTTGGTTGGGAATGGCCTATAAGCTGGGACCAAGAACATTGTTTCCTGGTCCCGCCGTCATATCTTGGCAAATGTTGTCCTTACAAAGTCGCACCATCTGCTGCCAGGTCCTCGGTCAGATCCGCGATCAAGTCTCCCTTACAGGCCATACTTGCGGCGCTGTAGGGGAACCCGGATGCGGCGGTCGGATAGACGCCAGTGGTACGGTCAACGAAGTAGGCATCAAAGCCTGCGGTCTTGATCTGTTCATCGGTTAGGTCACGAGTCAGCTGGTGAACGATTGTGCCGATCATCTCCAAGTGTCCCAGTTCCTCTGTACCTGCAAGTTATTCAAAATGGAACAGAAAAACCGGCTGATATTTCGAAACTTCTTGTTGCACTGTGGACCAGGTTCTATTATAATGAAGACAGGATAATATTTTGCAGCGGAGGATTTATTATGGTCACAAAGTACATCTACGGAACGCCAATTGAAACCTTTGCCGTAGTAGAAGGCGTTCAAACAGGCGGTCATCTCCCATACTTTACCCAAAAACCGTCTGGAACGTTCACAGTTCCACTTGGCAGCAATGATATTGTATATGGTCTGGGGGAGACGATGCACGGCATTAATAAACGCGGGGCTCGGTATATCAGCTTCAACTATGACGACCCCCACCACAAGGATGAGATGCCTTCTATGTATGGTTCGCATAACTTCATCGTAGTAGACGGAGAAACATCTTTTGGTGCTTTTTTTGATACGCCTGCTAAAGTTGTATTCGACATAGATTCCGATGCCAGCGGGTATTTGACGGTTGCCTGTGATTCGCCTGATTTGTGTCTGTATATTGTGGAAGGCGTCACACCGTATGATGTCGTCAGACAGTTTCTGAAGATCATCGGGCAGAGTTTTATCCCGCCTCTGTGGGCATTTGGGTATGGTCAAAGCCGCTGGGGGTATAAAACGGAACGGGAGATCAGCCGTGTTGCGGAACGGCATCGTGAAGTCAATATTCCTTTGGATTATATCTGTTTGGATATCGACTATATGGACCGGTATGAAGATTTCACGATCAACCGGCGGCGTTTCCCCGACATGGCGGGATTTGCCGCAAAAATGCTGAAACAAGGCATTCATCTTGTCCCGATTGTAGACGCCGGTATCAAGATAGAACCGGGCAGCCGTGTCTATGAGGAGGGCGTAGAGAAGGGATATTTCTGTAAAAACCGCGAAGGCGGCGATTTTCAGGCGGAGGTCTGGCCGGGTATGACGCATTTCCCAGATTTTCTGCGGAAAGAGGTCCGGGAATGGTTTGGGAGGCAGTACAGTTTTTATACCAGCCGCGGTTTGGAGGGCTTCTGGAATGATATGAACGAACCTGCTATTTTCTCTACAGAGTACCGGGCAAAAGGCGACAGCCCGGATGTTGTCAGGGGAGACCCGGATCAGCCCGGACGCCATACTGCCGATTTCAAAGATTTTTTCCACTGTTTAGATGACGGACGGCAGGTCAGCAATTACGAAGTACATAATCTGTTCGGCGCAATGATGACTCGTGCGTCAGGCGTGGGATTGGACAAGCTGCTGGATAAACGCTATCTGTTGTTCTCACGTTCGTCCTATACCGGCGCCCATCGCTATGGCGGAATCTGGACCGGAGATAACGAATCTACTTGGAAAATGCTGCGGCAGAATGTTTATCATATGCCGTCCCTGAATATGTGCGGTTTTCTGTACAGCGGTGCGGATACAGGCGGTTTCGGCGGCAATGTAACCCGTGAGCTGCTGCTGCGATGGCTGGCTGTGTCCGTGTTTACACCGCTGATGCGGAATCACTCTGCACTGGATACGCGGAAGCAGGAGTGCTATCGTTTTCGGGCTCCGGAAGATTTCAAAACGATCATCTCTCTGCGCTACCGTCTCCTGCCATATCTTTATTCCGAATATGTGAAAACTGCTCTGCGGCGGGATATGC
>CAMWQV010000220.1 GCA_947176425.1 uncultured Clostridia bacterium | reverse complement strand
AATCAGAGCTGACCCGGCAGTACGCCGCCACTCGAAGTGTGGCAGGTTTTGTTTCCCTGGGAGGGATGATTTTCACAGTTGCCATTTCGGTTTTCCTCCTTCCTCATGTTGGGTAACGACAACACTACCACACCTTGTAAGAAATATCTATTACTTTTCCCAGACAGTTGCGGGACGGTACTTTTCTATCGCCAACCGTTTAGCAATTACCAACTCACCATCGGTCAGGAATCCAGCACAGGTCATGTCCTCCAGCAGTTTGATAACCAGAAGATACTGCAATTCGTTCTTTACGTTGATCATGACCAGCCCTCCCTGAAATAGCATTCCGGCTTGACACTGCGGATAAAATGGGCCGCATCGCTGATATGATTGGTCTGCCGCATCTCAGGCAGGGCCGCTTTTACCTCCTGGAAATAGCGATGGCCTGGAACAGCTCGTTCATCCAGAATGGCAACCACGCCAGTGTCTGTCTCAGTACGGATAGCTCTGCCGAAGCCCTGCTTCAGCTTGATTTGCATCTCCGGCACCACTACTGCTTGGATGTAGGAACGCAGCGTGGGGTAATGCTCACGCTCTTGTTCCTTCATAGCATCCGGGCGAGGAAACGGGAGACTGGGAATGATCAGCAGGGATACGCAGTCCCCTGGGAAATCGAATCCCTCCCAGGCTGAGCCGGTGGCCAGCAGAACACTTCCAGGCTTGGATTTGAACTGCCCGGTAGTATGTACCGCATTGCGGCCCATTGTAAACAGAGGCCACGCCGGGTTTTGTGCTGTCAGCCGTTCCTTCACGGCAGACATAGCGGCATAGGAGGTGAACAGCACCAATGCGTGGCCATGTACTGCTTCAATTAAATCGGTAATGATATCTGCCAGACTGTCGTAGTAATTCAGCTTTTTGCGATTCGGCGGATGCAGAGGGAAGTACAGCAGACAGTTCCGCTTGTAATCAAAAGGCGAAAGAGCAACAGACTCATCGACACGATCATCGGCAGACAGGCCGGCCGCTGCTTTGTATCGCTGAAAATTACGGCCTATTGCGATGGTCCCGGAGGTCAGCACCATTCCGCCGGGCTGCTCCCACAGGACGGATCTAAGTTGAGCCGTCAGATCGGATATTGTGGCGCACAGATCGGTGCTTCCCCGATCATTGGCGGCTGCATAGAACACCATATCTGGACTCCTGTCACAGAAGAGAGAAACAGCCGTAATTAAAGATTCCAGCCTGTTTTGGCTGGCCAGCGTCAGCGATGCTCCAAGCTGACGTTGGATAGTACGCAGACTTCGATTTGGCAGAATCAGCAGCCGGAGAAACATTTCCAGAGAACATTCTTCGTCCCAGGGTTCAGACAGTTTGCGGCTGATTGATCTGCTGCATTCTGCCAGTGTTTCCGCCGCCAGCAAATACTGTTCTGCGCGGAGATCCTGGATCATTGTGTGGATATCACTGGCGCACAATGTCACACCGAACATATGCCGTGCAGTCTCCGGGAGCTTATGTGCTTCATCAATCACAAGTGCCGAGTGTTCCAGCAAGATTGGCCTGCGATCCTGATTTCGGTGGGTAGCATCGGCCAGCAGCAGGTTGTGGTTGCAGATCTGAAACTGGTACTGTTTCTCAAAACAGTCCTTCAGGAATCTACGATACCGGCAGTCCTCTTTCCCGCAGCTACAGACCGTGGGAACACAGACGCGCTCCCGGTCATAGCGGCTGAGATTCGGGACCTCGTCCATATCCAAACGGCTCTGCAGGGACAGCAGCGCCGCCACCGCTTCAGAGTTTTTCTTTTGCAGGTTGACTTTCCGCAGATGAATTTCCAGCCGCACATCGCATACATAGTGAGATTTTCCCTTGCGGATCACCGCCTGGATCGGGGCGGTGATCCACATTCCTTCCATCATCACAATGGACAGAAGCGGGATATATTCCTCCATGATTGCTCTTTGAAGGGCGATGCTGGAAGTGGAAATAATAATGGGATGAAAAGCCAATCCCATTGCGGCCTGCAGCAGAATAAACGCCATGCCTGCAACCAGATAGGCATATGTCTTGCCAATGCCTGTACCTGCGTCACAGAGGGCAATCCTGTCATCCAGTATGGTATCCAGCATCCGGTGGCTCAGTTGGATCTGCTCCGGGCGTTCTGCCATACCGCAGGCGGGGAATCGTTTTGTAAAAATCCAGTCAATCATGTTATGGGCTTCTTGCCTGTTATCTTTCATAAACATCCTATAATGTCCCCAATCACAGTTTTTATCGCTTGATTTATCATCGTCTCATCACATTTGCAGCTCGCACCCCGATGAGGTTAGGAACAGAACGGCAAGATTAGGCGAATCTTCACGGGCATATTCCAGGAGTCTCTACTGCTTTCAACTCAAGGGCAGCACCGCCTGTCTTACGCGCAGGCCAGCGTGGTGTCTCATTATGTACCTGGACAGGGTCATCACTGGGCAGCTTGCCAAAGCCGCCCCGCTGCAGGCTGAATCGCTACGGCAGGAGGAGAATCGGTTCGCGGTTGATTCCCCTCCTGCTGATCTCGGCGCACACTGCTTCGGCGCTCGTCTGTTCAGGTGGTTATCCGTTCTGCTGGTATTCTCTTGTCAAGGAACAGCGGGGGAGATTTTCCCCTACACTCTCCCTTTTTACAAAATCAGCTCAGAACGAAACACCTGACGAAAAATTTTTGATGAAATTTTCAAATTGCCGTTTATATTTGCGAATCACCTGTGGTGAAACGCCATATTTTTCGGCAAGGGTATTCGTACAGGTACGCTTATCTCCATGCAGGTATATCTCCAGCAAGTCGCTTGCCCAAGGCTTCCAGGCGGACAGCATCTCCCGCAGATTATCCTGCATCATCTGGTTAATGACGCTTTCCTCAATCACCTCATCCGATGCGATCATATCGCCCAGTCTGATACTTCCTTCGTCCTTTGAGACAAGAACATCCAAAGAAAGATGCTGATACTTACTGCCCAGCTCCCGATTCCTCTCTGTCGCATTATGTTCTTTGAGCCATGCGAGGTAATCGCTTCTCGGTACTTCGATCACCATACGGTCCAGCTCATCACCATCGTCAATGTAGTCAATGATAAAATACCGCCGTTGGTCCAGCGGAAGCCGTTTGTTCATCTCCACCACGGAGAGCCATTCGCCGGAGGATACTACCGCAAGGCAGATGCTGCCGTCCGGCTGCTCCTGGTTTACCAGGTATGTCGTTTTCATTTGTTGATCTCCCAATCATCAGATTTTTGTGGTTCTGTGATTGGGGATCAGGCGGGGAGCGACAGCCTGTGCTGTAAACATCCCTGGAAAAGCAGGTGAAATACAATTCACTCTGTAATGTATAGCGGCCTGTTAAACTGTATTGAAATTCACATATACGCTTTTTTTCAGACTTCTGGCCGCATTTTCCTTCATCTAAAGTTCCTTTCTTTTCGTAAGTGAATTACAATTCACTAAAAAGCAGAATTTTGATGAATTCCATCGAAACAGGATGTATTGTAGAATACTTTTGAGGTGAATTATTATGAATATCTTTGTACGTCCGCTGGGCGATGCTGTCAAAAAAACACGCAGCAAACTTGGACTTACGCAAAATCAGGTTGCAGAAGCCACTGGAACCAATTCCCGCACCGTCATGAACATTGAGAATTACAAAGGGAATCCGAAAATGAAGATTCTGTATCCCCTGATCCGTTTTCTCAAAATTGACCCCAGGGAAATCTTTTACCCTGAAATGCAGCGGGAAACGCCCATGTTCCAGCAGCTTCAATTTCTGATTGAAGATAGCAGTGAGCAGGAAGCCGCCACATTGATTCCAGTGGTCAAATCTGTTCTCTCCGCGCTCCGGTCCGAGACAGGCCGTAAAGTCGAGTGACAAAAAAGAGAGCCTGCACCCTCCGTTTTGGAGGAAGCAGGCTCTCCGCTTCAAGCGTCTGGCTCAGTTGCTTTTTACCATTTTAAATTGTACGACATCTACCCGCATCTCTCGCTTGCACTTCTGGCAGTACAGCGGGAATCTCACAAGGACAGTATCTTCATACACCTTTGTTCGTGTTTTGCTGCCGCATACAGGGCAGCAAATCCATCGGGAACCATCATTCTGCTTACTGTTCATTTGTATCACTCCTAAACCGGCCAATGCTCTGCGTTTTACGTCTGGCTTACTATGGCCGTATTTTTCACTTTAATCCTTCTTGGCTGCAATGGCGGTCAGAATTATCCCTATCAGGAAATATGCGCTTTTGCAGAGGATCATATTTGGGGGAATTTCAAACATCGGGTCCAGCATACTGAGTTCTGCTGGATGGGATATAAAAAATGCTGTGCCGTATAGATCCGCCCATCCCGGCAGCGGCAGGAACCCGATCAGCAAGGCGACTGGCATGAGGATAAATACCGATGTCGGATGAACTTTGCCGCTCAGGACTCCTGCGCCCATCCAGACAGTGAAGGCAGGGAGTATCACAGAAAGGACGGGCATCACCAGCGTTTGTATCCTGGTAAAATGAAATACGACGCTGTAAAAGCCGATTGCGTAAATAATGGGTACCGCTGTGATCAGCAGGGAGGCAGCGGCAATCGCAGTGCAGCGGATCATACGGTATTTTGACGGTTTCACGCAGGCTGCACTTGTTAAAATCTCAACCTCTTTTTCTTTCTTAGAGTACAGGAAGGATATAAAAAACAGCAGAGCCAGCATCAGCAACGGCAATATCTTTGCCAGATAGTACCCGAAGCTCCAGGGGGAAAATGGGGCGGTATTCGCTATCCCCACGATTACTTCTCCATTCATGAGCCAGTGACTGTAAAATCCGATTACCACAAGCAGTCCAGCCGTGAATTTGTTGAGCAGCAGCCGTTTCAGTTCATACCGGAAAATTTTAGCCAATGTCATCGCCTCCTATCGTCAGCTGATCCTCTGTGAAACGGCAGGCATCCAGGAAATCC
>CAMWQV010000219.1 GCA_947176425.1 uncultured Clostridia bacterium | reverse complement strand
GCAGTCGAAAGACCAACCGAACCAGTTTTCTGGCAGTTAAAGCGAGTGCGCGTTTGTGCTGGTGCTTGTTGACCTCCTTGAACTTGAGGTCGTAGTAGCGGCGGAACTCAGGGTCGCATCTTCTCACAGAGTTGGCGGCTTCCAGCAGATAGTAGCGCAAGTAGCGATTACCGGACTTGATCAGGTGAGTATCCTCAGCCTCGAAGTCATTGGATTGGTACTGCGTCCAGACAAGACCGGCGTACTTGGCGACGGAGGCTTGTCCAGCAAAGCGGCGGACATCACCAATCTCAGCAATCATGCCTGCGGAGTAAACCTTGCCAATGCCGGGGATGGAAGTGAGGGTATTGGGGATGATCTCAAACTGCTGCTCAATGGCTTTGTCCAACGTCTTGATTTGGCTTTCCAGGGCTCGCATGGCGGCGATGGAGACAGACATGACCTGGTTTATCGAATCGTTTATGGTCTTGGGCAAGCGGTAAGAGCCTCTGGCGGCAGCTTGAACGAGTTTGGCGGTGGACTCCGGGGCCACAAATCTGCCGTGCCCAGCCTTGTTTACAAAGGCTGTCAGTTCATCCAGACTGGCGTTGGCTAGCTCGTCTGCCGTTTCAAAGTGTTCCATGAGAGCGAGGGTTGTAGCACTGGTGTTGGGGATGTCCTTGCTTTGCGCGAAACCAGAGCATTTCAAAAACAAGTAGTTTGCAAACCGTTCTTTCTCCCGTGTCAGGTTTTGAACGGCGAAGAATCTGGCTCTGGTAAGGGTTTGCAGGGCTTTGTAGCGGTAATCGTCCATGTAGACCTCCTTGCCAATGCGTCCAAAGCGGAGCTGGTCGGCAATCACAAAGGCATCCACAGGGTCGTTCTTGGGAAGCTCCGGGTAGGATTTCTTAAAATTCCTGACCTGTTTGGGATTGAGTACGTGAATCTTCCGATGAAACCGGCCTAGATTCCCATCCTCACGCAGCGCGTATACCAGATTGTCTCCGTAGACAGAGGTGGCTTCCATGCCAATCACCACGTCACGTAGTCCCAGTTTTGTGAGTGCCGACACGATTTTCTCAGAAATCATTTTAGCACCGCCGCGATCATTTTGCATCGGAAAGCTGGAAAACTTGTCCCCATCGGGTTTCATCAAGTACACTGCGTGCTTGGTGCTGCTCACATCAATGCCAACGTAAAGTTGTTCCACATTTTCACCTCCCCATTGTGGATTTTCGGGCCAGCAGGCTTTGAGATACCCGTGATCACCGGAGCATCCGCAACCTCGCGTATCAGAATCCTTCCGGGTTAGGACCAATGCGATAGCCCCCACTGCTGAAAGGGCGGTCCTTCTCCCGGCAAACAGCTAATGCGTTTGCAGCTAACTTCCGGTTCAGGGGAACGAACTTTCCATGAAGCAGCCTTTCGGCTCAACCAGGACAAATAGAACTTGACCCTGCTGCCCTACAGCTATTGTATCACGGGCATCTCTAAGCCTGCTGATTCCCCAAGTGAACTAAGCAGACCCACTTTAAATTGTCTGCAAATCTTATTATACGAGGACAAATATCATGACATTTGAAAAGGTTTTGGAAGTCTTTCAGGATTATCTGACCAAAGATAGTATGTACGAAATTGTCACCACCTCACGCGGATATACCGTTTTGGAGTGGGATTCCCAACTGGGAGAGTGGACCGATGCCAAGCTGTGCGAAACGCCGCAGGATTTGGCAGACGCTCTGCTGGATGGACTGGCCAGCTATCTGGAGTACCAGATTACTCAGTGCAGCAGGGAGTGTACGGAGGAAGACCGGAAGCAAATCGCGGCGCAGTGTCAGGCTGTGGCGGAAAAGCTCAGGTAGCAATAGAGAACAAATGGGAGACACGATTCATCTCCCATTTATTGTATACAAATGGCCATATAAAATTTATATTAGCCCTTGACTTTAACGCAACGTCATAGTTTATAATCCATAGTCGTAGGAAGGGTGATATGCTATGTTTGGAATGAATGAAAAGCCGCTGGCCATCCATGAGATGGCTAATTTGACAGGCGTAACAACGAGGGCGCTGCGTTATTACGATAAAATTGATTTGTTGAAGCCCTCCATTGTTACTGAAACCCGATATCGGTTATACACGCAGGATGACCTATGCCGTTTGCAGGAGATCTTGTTTTTCCGAGAGATTGGTTTTGCGCTGAAGGAAATCAAAAGCCTGCTCAATGCTCCTAACTATAATCGTATAGAGGCAATGAAAAAGCATCTCAGTATTTTGGAAGCGCAGAGGGAACGCTTGGAGGACATTATCTCTCTGGTGAAGGACCGGATCAACGGTAGTTCCGAAATCTCGTTCTCTGCGTTTTCTAATTCAAAGGTACTTGAACTGCAGGCAAAATATCGTGAGGAAGTGTTTGAGCGTTGGGGTAATACCGACAGCCTGAGAGAATTTGAGACATATTTCTCAGCAAAAGCCCAAAAACTTCAACAAGAAGAATTGGAAGCCTACATGGTCTTTGCCCAGGATATATTTGAAAGGCTGTCCATGTATGAAGATGAAGCCCCAGACTGTGCAGAAATTCAGAAACTTGTACATGAATGGCAGCTTTATATCTCCGATCATTTCTATCCGTGTGATAAAAAAATGCTCTCCTATTTGTGTAACTTGTACAATGCAGACGAGCGGTTCAAGTGCTTCATCAATCGGTTTGGTACAGGGGACCTGGCATCCTTTTTCAATCAAGCAATTTGTGCATACTGTTCCCCCAAAGAAGCTGCTGAAGATGACCTCTGATGGGGTACTTTGTCCTGTTTATGGCAACAAAATGTGAGGGGATGATCATTTATGCAAGATAAAACATATGTCCAAATAGCAACAATTCTAAAGGGCCGTCCAAAGCAACTGACCACACTGGATCAATGGTTGTTTGTGGCAGTCAATACGGCTAAGTCAATGATTGACAATACCAGCAAAGGGAATATAGACCTTGTACTAAAGTTTGCGGATTGCAGCAGTATCAGCCAAATTCAACATGAATTTGATATAATGCAGGGGAAATTTGGTAGAGAAGGTTTCTCCCAACGGCGCAATCCTAACTATTATTACCTCTGCTCATTGGTAGCTAATTTTCCAGATCAGGAACTTTCGCAGGAGAATAAAGAACGGATTAAACAGTTTAGCACAATTGAAACCTATCTATTGTATGCATTAGGTACAAGCAAAAACAAGGGTAATCGGTGTCGATAAAGTGAAAAAAGAAAACTGTTCGGCGATAGTATTGGATAATCCCCTCGAAGTATGGTAATGTTATTGCTGCAAGGAAAATTTTCGGTTTTCTTAATCAGAGAGCAACAATTTGCAAGATATTTTTCTGTGCAGATGCTAAATTAGAGACAGGCTGCCGTTAGGAATCCAGTTCTAAAAGTAGAAAGGTGTCAATTATGAACTCATGCCATATAGAGGATACTCGGACAAATTTTGAAGAGAGTTTCAAAGAAGGAAACTTTTATAACAAGCAAACAGCAGACAGCAATCATTTGGAATTATTATTAGAATTAGCCGCACCTAAACCTAACAATGTTATTTTAGACTTGGGAACCGGAAGCGGCTACGTAGCATTTGCGTTAGCAGCTCAATACCCAGACTGCCGCGTCATTGGTTTGGACATTGTTACAGAAACATTGAAACGAAACCGGCAAAAGGCTGCACAGCAGTCCAACCATAACCTGTCATTCGTCTCTTATGATGGAACCAGATATCCTTTTGAGGATAAAAGCGTAGACATTATTGTTACCAGATACGCCCTGCATCATTTCCCGGACATAGCAGACAGCTTTCACGAGGCATACAGAGTATTGAAAAACAATGGGAAAATTGTCATAGCAGACCCAACACCCAATAAAAATGACACTGTCGGTTTTATTGATGAGTACATGAAAATCAAACCAGACGGTCATATCAAGTTTTATTCGTTTGGAGAATTAAACGAAATATTGGGGATGGCAGGTTTTCAATATCAATGTGATCAGGTTTCCCAAATAAGATTTCCGAGAAAGAATCCGACCGCATACCAATACCTCTTTGAGAAATATGATCCTGCTGTTTGGGGCGGGTACAACATCACAATCGTAGATGATGAGATTTGGATTACAGAAAATGTGCTGAATCTGGTTTATCAGAAGGTGTAAACCTATGGGAGATACTACGGCGAAAAGAGCATTTTGCAATTTATATATGGACGATGACCTGGGAATAGAAGCCTATGTCTATAATGGAAATGCCAAATGCATTCCGAATCATTTTCACCGATATTATGAGATCGGATTTATTGAAATTGGGAACCGGCTTATAACCTGCCAATCTGTTCAGTATAAAGCAGCATCTGGAGACATTGTCATCTTTAACCCGGCTGACAACCATTCTTGTCAGGCACAGGCAGACGAATATTTAGATTACAGATGTATACATATTCCCACATCACTGCTATGCAATATTCTTGACATATACTGCGATACAAACACATACCTGCACTTTTCCTCTCCGGTTATTTACAGGAATAAGGCCCTGCTGACTTTGCTGAAAGATTTGCACCAGATGATTCTTGACGGCAGGTGTGGAATTGAAAAAGAAGAACAGCTCGTTCTGTTTCTCCATGAATTAGTGAACAGAAGTTATCCTGAACGCTCTGTACCTAAAACAGCAACGGCAATATCCGATGCAATTGAAACTGTATGCAATTTTATTCAAACACAATTTTTAAGTGACATCTCGTTGGAGATGATGTGCGAAATATCAGGATTTAGTAAATACTACTTTATTCGGTCATTCACACAATTAAAGGGCGTATCGCCGTATTGTTATATAAGCGCTTTAAGGATAAATCATGCGAAAGAGCTATTAAAGACGAAGCAGCCTTTAAGTGATATTGCCTTGCAGTTAGGCTACAGCCACCAAAGTCATTTCTCCAATGCCTTTAAGAGAGTTGTTGGTATGACAC
>CAMWQV010000218.1 GCA_947176425.1 uncultured Clostridia bacterium | reverse complement strand
AGGTAGAGAGGGCTCGTGGGCTCGGTGATGTGTATAAGTGACAGCCATAGGAGATCAGCAGGGGGACATAGATCATCTGCGTACCGGGCGCAACCATCATAATACAGAGGGAAGCCGCGATAATCAAATAGAAAGGAATCAGGGCGAAAAAACTAAACCAGCCGCTGATGCCTTCGGCCCACATCCAGCCATTGTTGAGAAAGGCAACCAGCAAAAACATTCCTACAATCACCAGTTCCGCCGCGACATTCTCCCATGTGAAACGTGTCCAGAAGCGCAGGTTTCGTTTCATGTTGCAGTCTCCTCTCCGCACAGGGCTACAAATGCCTGCTGCAAGTTCACCGCCTGCACGGACACGTCAAAGCTCTCGTCCACGGTCTGTCCGGGCTTCAGGAACACGGTCACGCCCTTGCTCCGTCCCACAGTCTCGGTGTGATGAACCTCCAGGCTCTTGACGGCGGCGTCCACGTCCTCGGCTTTCCCGCTGACATGACGTGCGCTGTCCACAAATTCCTGTGTATTGCCCTCCGCAATGATTTTTCCCTCGTGCAGAATAATAATATCCTCCAGCACGTTTGCCGCTTCCTCAATGATATGGGTGGAGATGACAAACGTGCGTTTTGTCGCGGCGTACTCCTCCAGCAGCAGCTTGTAGAATTGCTCCCGCGCCACAACATCCAGACCCGCCACCGGCTCATCTAAGAACGTATACGGGGCTTTGGAGCAGAGGGCCACAATAATCGTCACCATAGACAGCATTCCCTTTGAGAGCCTGCCCATTTTCTTTTTGACATCCAGACGGAACAGGCCAATGAGACGTTTTTCCAGTTCTTTGTCCCAGTTGACGTAATACGTAGCGGCAATCCGTAAATATTCCTTTGGCTTCATAGCAGTGAGTCCGCTTTCGGCGTTGGCGTTCAGCTCACGGGAGAAGCAGAGTTTTTCCAGGACGCGGCGGTTCTCCCATACCGGCTGGCCGTCTAACAGAACCGTGCCGCGGCTGGCGGGGTTTTGGGCGGTCAGGATGGACAATAAAGTGGTTTTGCCCGCGCCGTTGCGTCCGATGAGGCCGTAGATTTTTCCAGGCTGGAGGTCCAGGGAGATTCCCTGCAAAACGTCCCTGCCGCTGTAAGTTTTGGTAATCGCGTCACAAGTCAGGCTCATAGATTTCTTTCTCCTATCATCTCAAAAAGTTCTTCTCTGGTAATACCCAGGCTTTTTGCTTCCGCCAGCATCGGCATAATATGGGCTTCGGCAAAAGCGGCGCGGCGTTTGGCAAGGATTTTTTCTCGTGCGCCGTTGGATACAAACAACCCGATTCCGCGCCGTTTATACCGGCTGCCTTCGTCACCCAGCAGAGTGACGCCTTTCGCCGCGGTTGCGGGGGTGATCGTATAGAGCTTTGCCAGTTCGTTGGTGCTGGGAACCTGCTCTTCCTCTAATAAAATGCCGCGCAAAATGTCTGTCTCGATCATTTCTCCGATTTGCAGATAGATCGACTTCTGTTCTGTCAGCCGTTCGTTCATTTGTCCTCCTTCTTTGTTTATTAGTCAAGTGGTTAATTACTTGTGTAATTAACTATAGCACAGACTATCTGTCTTGTCAAGCGTTTTTTCCTATACATAAATTTAGGGCTGGTGAGTATAAAAGAGCGGGAACAAACTCCCGCTCTCGCCGTTCACAATAGCATTACAAATACAGGTTCATCAAATCGAAATCAACATAACTGCTATCATTCATCTTAAAATATTTTGGATATGCACCAATTTTAACAAAACCAAAATTATTATATAGCCGTATTGCCCGCTCATTATCGCTTCTTACTTCCAATTCAATAATCTCAATTTGATGCAATTTTGCGTGCTGTATGACAGTTTCCAGCAATTTTCTGCCGATTCCCCTGCCCCACTCCGCCTTTACAACGGAAATACCAAATTCCGCCCGATGCGCCATGCGGCAAGAAAACGCCTCTATGCTGGCTTTTCCTATAATTCTTTCGTTTTTTGTCGCCAAAAACAAGGCATTTCGAGGAGATTTATTTTTCTCATGTATCAAACCTGCTTCCTCCTCCTGGGAAATAGGAAAGCCTTCACTTCCAAACGACAAGTTATCGGTTTCACTGCCAATTACTTTCATATAATTAATAATAGCACCAGCATCCTCCGGCTGAGCTTTTCTTATAATAATGTCCATCCTTGGTTCCTTCTCTGTCGTTAATCGCGCAGATATCAGCCGATGTCTGCTAAACTGGAAATTACAAAGTCTTTCTGACCATTACTATGGTATTGTCTTGATAGTCAATCTCAAATCCGTTTTTCAGGAATAATTGATACGACGGATTATCAGCCGCAATGTCATCATACAGCGTCATAATGCCATTTTTTTTTGCCGCCTCACAAAGCAGCCGGATGCCTGCTGAGCCAAATCCCCGGTTCCTATATTTTGCCAGAATAATTACATCACAAATATAGATTTTCTTTTTCTCATCATAATAATAGGCAGCTTCTCCCACAAAATTTTTACTGCCGGTATGATATAAATAGCGATAATACTGTTGAAACACAGGAGCTTCCAGCCAGCGTTGATACCATCTTTCCCATTCACTTTCTGGAAATGGAATCGGTCCTCCCCAGGCATGGTTATAGGACATGGTTTTTTCATCAGACAAAAGGCTTTGTCTGAATCCCAATTCATGTATCGTTGGCTTATATAATTCAATCATTTAATCCCTCAATTTTTAATGCTGACACTGACGGCCTCTAACTCTTTTTCCAACATATCGGCGAACCGCTGGATTTCGCCGCCAAGTGTTTCTGCATAATCAAAAATCTGCATATCATTGAGAAAGGCCATTGGGTTTCTGCGCACTTTCAGAGCAGTATCCAAAGCATTGAAATCTGGACATAAATTGTTATCTAACACCCATTGCGCCGCTTCTGTTTTAGAAACCACGGTTCCATTACGCAGTGTATAAATACCTCTGGCAATATCTAACAGCCATCCAAAAGAATAAAAACTGCGTCCGGTCGTTTGCGCATATTTTCGGATGCCCTCATAGTGCTTTCGGACATCTGCACAGAGCTCCTGATATTCCGGCATTTTTAATTGACCGCGGATATCCTGCCCATATAATAATTGACCGTTTTGCAGTAATTCCACCATGCAAAAACTATCAAAAAGATAGGAGTCTGTAATCCGCTGCCCGCTGGTTCCCCAGTAAACCACGCAGTCGGATGTTTGAGAACAAAAAGCAGACAGTGTAAGCATTCCGCCTTCAAATAAACGGTAATATGGATTTTCCGGCGCACTTTCCAGCAGCTTCTGCCGCAATATTACAAGTTCCTGGGCCTGCGCCTGTGAGACGCGCTTTTGCGTCAGCACTAAAATGTCAATGTCGCTCCAGCCCAATCTAAAATCATCCAGAACAGATGAGCCATAGAGATAAATCGACGGCTGATTGTCCGCAAGACTTTCGCTGATGGCGGAAACCATGCTGTGAACAGCTTTTTGTCTGAAATAGGGTTCACTTTTCCACATTTTAATTATTCCTTGTTGATTACTACATATCACTGAGGCAGTCTTTATTTTTAATAAAATACTCGATACCGGAATAGATCGTCGTCACAACGATAACCGTCACGCAGAGGGTAATGACGATATCCGGGACGGGCAGAAACATCAGCACAATGCAGACCATCGTGGCGGCGGTTTTGACTTTACCGGACCAGCCCGCCGCGATGACACGGCCCTGATCGCTGGCGACCATCCGCAGGCCGCTGACGGCAAATTCCCGTACAATGACAATCAGCAGCGCCCAGCCGGGCATCATGCCGCGCTCCACAAACCACAGCATCGCCGCAGTTACAAGCATTTTATCTGCCAGCGGGTCAGCGAATTTACCGAAATCGGTAATCAGATGATATTTTCTGGCAATCTGCCCGTCCAGCATATCCGTCAGGCTGGCAGCAATAAAGATAGCCAGTGCGATATAAGCGGCATAGGGGACATCCAAGTACAGCACCAGCAGAAACGGCAAAATCAAAACAATCCGCAACAGCGTCAATTTATTAGGCAGATTCATACTGCGTCCTCCATTTCCAGACATTCTCCGGTCAGTTCGCCGTCCATCGCGCCGGTAATGCGGACCATCACAAAACTGCCTGCGGAGATATCCTGTTCACTGGAAAAATAGATTTTCCCATCAATATCGGGGCTTTCCGCGTAGCTGCGGCCTACATAACTCATAGCCTGACCGTCAAAGCCTTCGCAAAGCACTTCTAACACTTCACCCTCCATACCGGCGTTCCACTCGTCCATGATTCTGGACTGGATATCCACGACGAGTTCCGCCCGCCGGACCGCCTCCTCCGTATCGACGCGTTCCATTGAAGCGGCTGGAGTACCGTCCTCGGGGGAGTAAGGGAACACGCCTGTCCGCGGCATCCGCTGGTCCCACAGGAATTGGCAGAGTTCTTCAAATGCGGCTTCGTCCTCTCCGGGCAGACCGGTAATCAGGCTTGTCCGCAGAACCAGACCGGGAATTTGTTCCCGCAGTTTATCCAGCAGGTTTTCCAAATACGCTTTATCGCCCCGCCGGTTCATGCGCCGCAGAATCGCGTCATTGCAGTGCTGGAGAGGAATATCTAAATATTTCAAAATTTTCGGTTCCCGTGCAATGACCTGAATAAGACGGTCATCCATCTGGTCCGGATACAGATAGTGCAGGCGAATCCAGTGAAAATCCAGTCTGCACAGTTCTTCCAGCAAATCCGCCAGATGGTGCTGTCCGTCCCAATCGGTGCCGTAGCGGGTGATGTCCTGGGCAACAACGATCAGCTCCTGTACGCCCCGCGCCGCCAGTTTTTTTGCTTCTGCCAAAATGTTTGCCATCGGACGGCTGCGGTAACGGCCCCGCAGTTTGGGGATGATGCAGAACGCGCACCAGTTGTCACAGCCCTCCGCAATGCGCAGATAGGCATAGTGCGCGGGGG
>CAMWQV010000217.1 GCA_947176425.1 uncultured Clostridia bacterium | reverse complement strand
CCACATACCCCAAACCAGCATCCGCCAAAAGAGCGGCATTGCCCAGCAGATTGTGTCCGGCAAAAATATTCAGCCGGCTGCGATCCACGCCAACACACCCGGCAATATTGTCCTGGACGATTTCCCGCCTGGGCAGAATCAGCGGAATTGACAGGAAATCCCTCTTGCCAATAGCGGCCTTCTGTGCCAACGGGTCATCTTTCCGCATCACGACGCCCCATATTTCCCGGCACAGTAAACGCAGATAGTCGTACTTTGCTGTTTCCACCGGTTCTACCAGAATACCGAAATCCAATTCCCCACGATCTAATTTTTCCCGGATATCGTCGCCGTCCGCGCTGTACAGCTCGTATTTTACCATCGGATATCTTTGTGAAAATTCCCGCAGCACTTTTGCCAGCATCCGTGACGCATTGGACTCCACGCAGCCTATGACCACCGTGCCGCCCAGCAGATCGTCCTGGTCCGTAATGTCCCGGAGTGTTTTCCCCATGAGAGAAACGATCTCCTCCGCCCGCTGTTGAAACAGAACACCGGCGTCCGTCAGTATGATCTGTCGCTTACCACGCAGGAGCAGCTTTGTCCCAACACTTTCCTCTAGTTCCATTAGTTGGCGGCTGATGGTTGGCTGGGTGATGTGGAGCTGTTCCGCCGCACGGGTGATCGTGCCAAACTTTGCCACAGCTAGAAAGTATTCCAACACTCGGATATCCATATGCTCTGACTTCCTCTCTATACGGATTTTTCCTATTATTACAGAAGCAAAAAGAAATGTCAACATTTTTTGATTATGTGATTTAGGCATGGTAAACAATTCAAAATAAGTATTTTACAATTTCTACGATACCTTGTAGAATAGATGCATCGAAGGAAGGCAAACAAATTTTTTATCCGGCATATTGACATCGTGTCAATTTTGGTTTATAATGCCGGCGTCTGACACAATGTCAGACACGGTGTCAAGCAAAAAAGGAAGGAGCCATAAAAATGCCGAGAGGATCAGAAGAACTGATCAACGCACGAAAGGAAGAAATTGTTCAGGCTTGTGCCGCCCTGTATGAGACAATGAGTTTTAAGGATATTACCATCAAGGAAATTGGGGCTGCCACATCGTTTACGCGCACATCCATTTACAATTACTTCCATACCAAAGAGGAAATTTTTCTTGCACTTTTCCAGCAGGAATACGAAAAATGGATCGCTGACTTGGATGAGCTTACTGCAAAATATGAAACCCTGACAGACGATGAGCTTGCGCAGGAATTGGCCTGTTCCCTGGAAAAACGAATCCTGCTGCTGAAGCTGCTGTCCATGAATCTCTATGACATGGAGGAAAACAGCCGGATAGAGCGCTTAGCGGACTTCAAAGAGGCATATGGAAATTCCATTCGAGCAATGACGCGTCTGCTGGAAAAATTCCGCCCACAGATGACGCGCACAGACCAGCAGCAATTTTTATACACATTCTTTCCCTTTATGTACGGTGTTTATCCATACACAGTGGTCACGGATAAGCAGAGAGTGGCGATGAAAAAAGCGGGAACGGATTTTGTGTATCTGTCTGTTTATGAGATGATCTACGCCGGTACAAAACGGCTGCTGGCAGGAAGTCAGTCTTAATTCTATTTGCAAACTGGAGGTTTATCATGAAGTACACAAAACTTGGAAATTCGGAGCTGTCCGTTTCCCGTATCTGCCTGGGCTGTATGGGCTTCGGCGACGCCGGGAAGGGCCAGCACTCCTGGACCATCGATGAAGGACACTCTCGTGAAATCATCAAGCGGGCGCTGGAACTTGGCGTAAACTTTTTTGACACCGCTATCGGCTATCAGAGCGGCACCAGCGAACAGTATGTGGGGCGGGCCGTTCGGGACTTTGCCAAGCGGGAAGATGTGGTGGTTGCCACAAAATTCCTCCCCCGCACGGAGGACGAGATTGCGGCGGGTATCACAGGCCAGCAGCATATTGAACGGATGTTGAATACCAGTCTGAGCAACCTGGGTCTGGACTATGTGGACCTGTATATCTACCATATGTGGGACTACCAGACCCCTCTCTATGAGATCATGGACGGACTGAACAATATGGTCAAGTCCGGCAAAGCCAGGTATATCGGCATCTCAAACTGCTTTGCATGGCAGCTTGCGAAAGCCAACGCCC
Organism: uncultured Clostridia bacterium; assembly: GCA_947176425.1. Classification (GTDB taxonomy): domain Bacteria; phylum Bacillota; class Clostridia; order Oscillospirales; family Oscillospiraceae; genus Pelethomonas. Next base: position 2,840 of record CAMWQV010000217.1, on the reverse strand, counting down.
TGGCAGAGAAAGAGGGCTTCGCCCAATTTGTATCCATCCAGGGCCACTACAACCTGATTTTCCGGGAAGAAGAACGGGAGATGACGAAACTCTGTGCCGAAGATAACATCGCCATGACGCCATACAGCGCACTGGCTGGCGGACGGCTGTCGAAGCGTCCCGGCGAAACCTCCAAGAGACTCCAAGAGGACAGCTACGCCAAATTAAAATATGACACCACCGCAGAGCAGGATGGCGAGATCATCCGCCGTGTGGCGGAACTGGCCGGCCGGTACGGCGTTACCATGACAGAAGTATCCCTGGCGTGGCTGCTGACGAAGGTGACAGCTCCGGTAGCAGGTGCGACCAAGCTGCATCACATCGAGGGCGCGGCAAAAGCAGCGGACCTGATGCTGACGGCGGAGGAGCTGGCCTATCTGGAGGAACCCTATGTTCCCCATGCTCTGGTGGGTGTGATGGCCCAGAACACCGCCGCCGCCGCGAAACAGCCGCACGTCTGGTCTACAGGTAATCAGGAAATCAAATAATATCTGGAGGAATTTGTTATGAGTAAAAAATTGGTAGCTTATTTTTCGGCAAGCGGCACGACAGAAAAGGCCGCAGAGACGCTGGCAGAGGCGGTTGGAGCCAGCCTCTATGAAATCAAACCGCAAACGCCCTATACCCGTGCCGACCTGGATTGGATGAACAAGAAATCCCGCAGCAGCGTGGAAATGAACGACAGGTCCTTCCGCCCGCCGCTGGCGGATCAGAATGCTCACATAGAGGATTACGATACCATCTTCCTGGGCTTTCCAATCTGGTGGTATACAGCCCCTACCATCATCAATACCTTCCTGGAAAGTTATGATTTTTCCGGTAAGACCATCATTCTGTTTGCCACCTCCGGCGGCAGCGGTCTCGGCGGAACGGCAGAGGGATTAAAAGAGAGCGCCCCTGGAGCGGTCATCCGGGAAGGGAAGCTGCTGAATGGACGGCAGACCAAGGAAACCCTGGCAGCCTGGGCCGACAACTTGTCTATGTAAAGGAAACGCAATATGAGAAAAACACTTTTTCTGCTTTTGACACTGGCCCTCATGCTCCTGCTTGCCGCCTGCGGCGCTGACTCTGAGCAGGGCAATACCGGCTCCGATGCACCCGTACCGGGAACAGATACACCTATCTCCGGTACATCGGAAACAACTCCGGCAGACCAGCCGGACAGCACCACACTGCCAGAGGACGAGACTCCCGAAGAGACGGACGGCGGGGAGCAGAAAACTCTGATCGCCTACTTTTCAGCCACCAACAATACAGAGAACATCGCCAATCATCTGGAAGCCATTTTGGATGCCGGCCTCTATGAGATTACACCGGAGACACCGTATACCAGTGCAGATCTGGACTACAATACAGACTGCCGCGCCAATCGGGAGCAGAATGACGCCAGCGCCCGTCCTGCCATTTCCGGCGGCGTGGATAACATGACGGAATATGATGTGATTTTCCTGGGCTATCCCATCTGGTGGGGGCAGGCTCCGAAGATTATCAGCACCTTCCTGGAAAGCTATGACTTCGCTGGAAAAACCATTGTTCCCTTCTGTACTTCCGGCAGCAGCGGTATGGGTTCCAGCGCTGAAAATCTTCAAGACCTGACAGACGGCGTGACATGGCTGGAGGGACGCCGGTTCAGCGGCAGTGCCTCCGCTTCGGATGTACAATCCTGGGTGGACAGCCTGGATTTGAACGGATAATTTTATGTTAGACCTGAAGAAATGATTTTGATGATTTGATGAAAGGACCTGGCTATGAAAGTAACTGTTATTACTGGCAGTCCCCACAAAAAAGGCACTTCGGCGCTGCTTGCGGATGAATTTATCCGCGGCGTACAGGACGCCGGATGGGAAACCTTCCGCTTTGACGCGGCCTTTGAGCAGGTATCCCCCTGCCTGGGCTGCGACCGCTGCGGCATTGGCGCGGCGCCGTGCGTACAGAAGGATGCCATGCAGACGTTACTGCCGGAACTGCTGTCTTCCCAGGCGGTGGCACTGGTAACGCCGTTGTACTACTTCGGCTTTTCCGCACAGATCAAGCGGGTGATCGACCGTTTCTACGCTTGCAGTTATAAACTGACAGGCAAGAAAAAGGTGTTTCTGATGGCTACCGCTTATGATCGGAACAGCTGGACAATGGAGGCCCTGACTGCGCATTACAAGACGCTGGCTAGATATATGCAGTGGAAAGACAGCGGCATGGTGCTGGCAGTAGGCTGCGGGGCCAGGGCGGATATTGAGCGCTCCAGTTTCCCGGAAGAAGCCTACCAGCTGGGCCGCTCACTCTAGGAGGGAACAGCAGCTATGAAAAAACACAAACGATTTGGCGTTATCTTTTTGTCCATGCTTCTGGCTCTTGCCCTGGTGGTACCGGCCTGTGCCGCCGACACCGGTTATTCCGATGTAGCCGGGGACGCCTGGTATGCGGAAGCCGTGGCGTACTGCCGCGAGAACAACCTCATGGACGGCGTGGGCGGGGGCCGTTTTGACCCGGAGGGCAGTCTGACCAGAGCGGCGCTGGCCACCGTTCTCTACCGGATTGCCGGTACGCCTTCTGTGACCGGCACGGATACATTTACCGACACAGATGATGGCAAATGGTACAGCAGCGCTGTGCTGTGGGCATCCCAGCAGGAACTGGTGGGCGGTTATGGCAACGGACTTTTCGGTACCAACGACCCGGTAACCCGTCAGGATATGACCACCATCCTGTGGCGTTACGCGGACAGTCCGTCAGCCAGCGGTGCGGAGGATTTCAGTGATGAATCCACCATCTCCTCCTATGCCGCCGCCGCAGTAGACTGGGCC
>CAMWQV010000216.1 GCA_947176425.1 uncultured Clostridia bacterium | reverse complement strand
ATCACGAGCGGGCCGAACTACTGCCATTTCCCGCTAAATCCGGAAGCCGGGTATGATGAAACGTACTTTAAGGGTCTGACAGCGGAAATGAAAATTACTAGGTTCCGTCGGGGAAAAATGATTGTTGCATGGGACTTCCGGGACAAGAACTATAAACGCAACGAGCCGCTGGACCTGCGCAACTATGCGACCGCCGCACTGGAAATTTACAACCCGCCGCTCCGAAAACCAGCGCCAGGAGCAGAGCAAAGGCCGCGCCGCAAGGGCTGGCGTCGCCTAAGTGGAGGTATCTAAATGGCAGTATTTAGCAAGAAACTGTGTAAATCGAAGCTACAAACATGGCTGGATGCGGAAGAAGCTGTGGCGACGGGACAGAGTTATCAAATCGGAACCCGTATGCTGACGCGAGCAGACCTGAAACAGATACGGGAGCAGATGGAATACTGGGCCGGAAAACTGGCTGAGGCGGAAGCTGAGGAAAAGTACGGCGGACGAAACCGAGTGTTCCGTTTCGTCCCTCGTGACCTGTAAGGAGGTGCGGTATGGCGAAGATGAATTTCCTGGACCGGGCTATTGCCGTTATTTCTCCGATGCGGGCCGTAAAGCGCGTAGCAGCAAGAACCGCTCTGGAATTTCTTAACTCTGGCTATAGTCAGTATGGTGCCTCGACAACCAAAAAGAATATGCGGGGATGGATGTACTACGGCGGGAGCGCCAAGGAGGACATTGAGGACAACATTGATATACTTCGCCAGCGGTCCCGCGACGCTTACATGGGAATCCCGACAGCAGCCGCCGCACTGAAAACGCTGCGGACAAACGTAGTGGCAGGCGGACTTATGCCGTCACCGCAAATTGACGCAGAGTATTTGAAGCTGACCAATGAGCAGGCGGAGGCCCTGCAAGCCCAAATCCTGCGGGAGTTTGCTTTATGGGCAGACACAAAAATCTGCGATGCAGACAGAATGGACAATTTCTATCAGCTCCAACAGCTTGCTTTCCTATCCTACATAATGAGCGGGGATGTCTTTGCGCTGCTGCTAATGAAGGAACATCCAGGCCAGCCGTACAGCCTGCGGGTACGGATAATCGAAGCGGACCGGGTATGTTCGCCGGACGGCTACGACCGGCTGGTGCCTTGTGAGGTGAAGGGTTACAAGGTACATAGCATCGTGCAAGGCGTGGAGACGGACGAGGACGGAATGGTAGTTGCCTATTGGATATACAACCACCACCCACTGTCCAGCCTTGCCAATCAGGCGGGCAAGCTGGAGTGGACGCGGGTAGAAGCATACGGGAGCAGCGGGAGACCGAACGTCCTCCATGTGATGAACCGGGAGCGGCCGGGCCAACGCCGGGGCGTCCCAGTCCTGGCACCAGTTTTGGAGGCATTGAAACAGTTAGGGCGGTACACAGAAGCGGAGATCACGGCGGCAGTTATATCCGCCATGTTCACGGTGTTTATCCAGTCTGCCACCGTTCAGACTGGCAAACCTATCGGGGAGGCGATACCGCCAGAACAACTCATTGACGCTCAGGACCAGGGAAGTATCGAACTGGGGAACGGCGCAATCGTGGCACTGAATCCGGGGGAGACGGTGGAGTTTGCGGACCCGAAGCACCCGAACAGCGGGTACGATGCTTTCTACAGCACCATGGTGCGGGAAATCAGCTCTGGATTGGAAATCCCGCCGGAGGTGCTGGAAAAGCAGTTTACGCAGAATTTCAGCAGCGCACGCGGTTCCCTCAACGAGTTTTGGCGTACTTGCGGAATGCAGCGGGATTGGTTTTCCGACGACTTCTGCCAGCCGATCTATGAAGCGCTGCTTGCTGAAGCTGTAGCGCGGGGCCGCATCCAGGCACCGGGATTTTTCAGTGACCCAGTTATCCGCAAGGCGTACACAGATTGCAAATGGAACGGACCGGCACGAACAGCCATGAATCCATCCCAGGAAGTAGAAGCCGCTGTAAAGCGTGTGGAAGCAGGTTTCTCTACAGCGGAGGAAGAGACGGCCCAGCTTACCGGTGGGGACTTTAACAGAAACATTCGGAAGCGTGTCATAGAGGCGCAGCGCAAGCGGAAAGTGGACCAAATAAGCAATCCGCTACCCAACGGATTGGGAGAGATACCGCCGGATCACAGCGGAGAGGAACAAAAAGGAGGTACAGGCAATGCCTAAGAAATTCTGGCAATTCCGCAATCAGGCTGACGGGAGTGGGGAACTGCTTCTATACGGCAGCATTGCAGGAGAAAAAAGCTGGTACGGGGACGAAGTGACCCCGAAAGAGTTTGCCGCAGAACTTAGTGCCCTTGGGAATGTAAGCGATATCACCGTGCGCATCAACAGCGGCGGCGGGGATGTGTTCGCGGCGGTGGAAATCGGGAACCTCCTGGAACAGCATCCGGCAAACGTAACCGCTCGCATCGGCGGCGTATGTGCGTCAGCGGCAACAGTTATTGCCTGCCACTGTAACAAGGTGATTGCGGCGAATGATAGTACCTATATGGTTCATCCAGTCAGTATGTACTGCGGGTACGCCAATGCAGCGGACCTTCAAAAATGCATGGAGGCACTGGCGACCATCAAGGAAAACATCATCAACTTGTACGCCAAGAAAACAGGACGGAATAAGGACGAAGTAGCCGGGTGGATGGACGCGACGAGCTGGTGGACCGGCTCACAGGCGAAAGAACATGGCTTTGTAGACGAGCTGACGGATAACGGAGAGGACGCAGTTGTGGAGAACCGCAGCGGCGTCCTCTTTGTCAATAGCGTCAGCATGAACATCCCGTTTGCGGAGGCTCCTAAATTTGTGCAAGACAGTCTGACGGCGAAGGACACCGCTGGACAGTCTGCAAATCCAAAACCGGCGGGACAGCCGGAAAAACAACAGGAGGTACAGGACATGGACCCGAAAGACAGCATCAAGACCGTGGACGACCTGCGGAAAGTATTTCCCACGCTGGTTGACCAAATCGAGCAAGCGGCGACGGAAGCCGCAACTAATGCCGAGCGGGTGCGCATCCAGAGAATTGAGGATATGGCTCTGCCTGGAAGCGAAAAGCTGGCGGCGGAAGCCAAGTTCAGCAAGCCCATGAGCGCGGCGGACTTTGCCGAGGCTATGGTCAAGAACGCCAAGACCCAGGGCGCGACCTATCTGGCGCAGGTGCAGAAGGACGCGGAAAACAGCGGCGTCAACGGCGTCACCAACACCTCGCCCGCCGACAAGAACGAGGGGGACGCATTTATCGCCGCAATCAAGGGCGTAGCGCCCAAGAACTAAAGGGAGGAAAACGACATGAGCATGGACCTTGCAGTAAAGACGTACCGCTACAATCCAAGCCATTTTGAAGCGGGCGTAGGACCTGTTGCAAAGGCCGTGAAGGTGGCGGCGGAAGATATTCCCGCGCACGCGCCCGTAGTGCTGAACAGCGACGGCAAGCTGGAGCTTATCACCGCAACCACGACCGGCGAGGGCGACGCCGCCAAAACGACCGTCACCGCGACGGGTCTCTACGGGCTGACCCCGGACAGCATCCGGGCGGACGAGGAAGGGCCGGTGTGGTTGACCGGAGAATACTTTGCGGACAGCCTGGCGCTGCCGGAGGGCGTAACCGCCGCCGACATCGAGGTTGCCTTGCGCAACATCGGGATTTTCCTGAAATAACGATAGGAGGAAGCAAAAATGCCTAACCAGATTGACATTTACCAGCCCCGATACCTGGCCGAAGTGGTGCGCTCTGCGCCGCCGGTCCACACGTTTTTGCGGGACACGTTCTTCACGAACGTCAAAACCTTTGCGACAAAAGAGGTTGACATCGACATCGCGAAGGGCGACCGCGAGATGGCGGCGTTCGTTCACCCGAAGCTGGGCGCGGAGACGCTGGATGCCGAGGGCTACGAAACCAAGAGCTACACGCCCCCGATGGTCAACCCGGACATTGTGACCACGGCGGAGGACTACATGAACCGCACCCCCGGCGAAACCATCTACAGTGAGCGGACCCCAGCCCAGCGTGCGGCGGAACAGCTTGTGCGGGAGTATCAGCGCCTTGACGATTCCATCAGCCGCCGCGAGGAATGGATGTGCGCCCAGGCACTTACAACCGGAGCGATTCAGATTGTGGGCAAGGGCGTAAACGAGGAAATCGACTTTGGCTTCACAAACAAGGTCGTTTTGACCGGGACGCAGCAGTGGGGACAGAGCGGCGCGGACATCCCAGGGATGCTGGAGGACTGGGTGGATATGGTTTACACAAATGGTTTTGCCAATGTGGACCGTATCATTTGCGGACGGACTGCGCTGAAACTGCTGAAAAACGATAAGGGCATCCTGGAGAAGATGGACAACCGGCGCTATCAGGCAGGCGAGTTCAACGCCCGCGACCTGCCCAATGGCGTCCGCTACCACGGCTACCTGACGGATTCCGGCCTGGAGATTTACTCCTACAAGGAAGTCTATGTGGACCGGACAACCGACCCTACAAAGCCGACCGTCCGCAGGCTGATTCCCGACAACATGATTGTTATGATTTCCCCGGATGTGGACTTCATGCGGGCATACGGCCTTTGTTCCTACTACAACGAGGCCAAGCAGCTTGTCACCGCAGAAACCCCCAGGCTGCTCCACGCCTACATCGACCACAAGCCGGAGCGGAAGGTGCTGGAGGCGTGCGCCCGGCCCCTGCCTATCCCCGACAAGGTGGATAGCTGGCTGGTAGCGACGGTGTGCTGATATGGCTGCGCTGTTCGACTTCGTACAAGACTACGAGAATGTGGATCAGGAGAAAAAACGGACCTTCAAGGATTTTGCCTCAGCGGATATAAGCGCGGTGTTTTTCAACGGAAACGAACACGCCGACCTGCACAATGTAGACGGAAAAGACATGCTGGTAATCTTGGAGAAAAACGAAGTGCGAGACCACTCCGCCCACTGGGAAGCCGGTGCAAAACAGAATTTTGATACCGGACTTTACAACCTGAATGTTATCCTGTATATC
>CAMWQV010000215.1 GCA_947176425.1 uncultured Clostridia bacterium | reverse complement strand
ATCTACACGCGTAAGATCGTCGGCAGCTTCACATGTTTATAAGAGACAGAACCTATACAATGAATTATCATGAACCCATTGCCAGGTTAGTATTCAATAGACACTTCCAGAATTCTTGTGACATTTGGTATATTTTTTAAAAGACACTGACAATCAATTTCTACAGAAAAAAATAAAATGCCCCTTGCAATCTCGGAAATCTATGGTAAAATAAAATTACACTTTACCACTAGGAGGTTATTATTATGCCCCTCGTAACTACTACCGAGATGTTTAAGAAGGCTTATACCGGCGGTTATGCAATCGGCGCCTTCAACGTCAACAACATGGAGATCGTTCAGGGAATCACCGAGGCCGCGAGAGAAGTCAACGCCCCTCTGATCCTGCAAGTGTCCAAAGGTGCCCGTGCCTATGCCAACCACACATATCTGGTGAAGCTGGTAGAGGCTGCTGTTATCGAGTGTCCGAACATCCCCATTGCCCTGCATCTGGATCATGGCCCAGACTTCGAGACCTGTAAGAGCTGTATTGACGGCGGCTTTACTTCCGTGATGATCGATGCCAGTTCCAAGCCCTTTGAGGAAAATATCGAGATCACCAAGCAGGTCGTTGCGTATGCCCATGACCACGGCGTAGTCGTAGAAGCTGAGCTGGGCACTCTCGCCGGCATTGAGGATGACGTTCAGGTCTCCGCCGAAGATTCCTCCTACACCCGTCCGGAAGAAGTACAGGAATTTGTCGAGAAAACCGGCTGTGACTCTCTGGCAATTGCAATCGGCACCAGCCACGGCGCATACAAGTTTAAGCCCGGCACCAAACCCCAGCTGCGTTTTGACGTGCTGGAAGAAGTTGAGAAGCGTCTGCCCAATTTCCCCATTGTGCTTCATGGTTCTTCTTCTGTCCCGCAGGAGTTCGTGGAGATGATCAATGCCAACGGCGGCAATATGCCCGGTGCTATTGGTGTACCTGAAGATCAACTGCGCAAGGCTGCTTCTATGGCTGTCTGTAAGATCAATATTGACTCCGACCTGCGTCTGGCTATGACTGGTACGGTCCGTCAGTTCTTTGCCCAGCATCCCGATAAGTTTGATCCCCGCGAGTACCTTAAACCTGCCCGTTCCGCTATCAAAGAGATGGTCAAGCATAAGCTGATCAATGTTCTGGGCTGTGACGGTAAGGCGTAAATAACACGCTCATCCTTGTGGGGCCGCCCGGTATCGGGTGGCCCTGTTTTTGTATGGAAAGGAGGGAAAATGCAATGAATATCGCTGCATTAATGCAGCGTGTGCAGAGTTACCTGCGCTTCCTGGCCAAATGGACCGTACTGGCTTTGTTGATTGGAGGCGTATGTGGAGCGGTAGGAGCGCTGTTTCATCATGCGGTAGAATTGGCAGGGGAGATGTTTTCTGTACACAGCTGGCTGCTATACCTTTTGCCGGTATCCGGTCTGGTGATCGTGTCGGTGTACCGTCTGTTTGGGGCAGAAACGGATGAAGGAGCAAATCTGGTCATCGCTTCTCTGCGTACCAAAGACAGCGTACCGCCTGCGGCTGCCGTTCGTATTTTTATCGGTACCGTATTGACCCATCTCTGTGGCGGTTCTGCTGGAAGGGAAGGCGCAGCGCTGCTGATCGGTGCAGGAGTGGCTTCCTGTTTTGAGCGGCTGTTCCATCTGGAGGAGAGCGATGCAAAGCTGATGACAATGTGCGGGATGTCAGGGCTGTTCAGCGCCGTTTTCGGCACGCCGGTGACAGCCGCGCTGTTTAGTATGGAGGTCTCATCGGTGGGGGTCCTGCGGTATACGGCACTGTATCCTTGTCTTGCGTCCAGTCTGATCGCTTGGGGAGTCAGCAATTTTCTGAAAACAGAAGGGGTATCTATGCCAGATGTGGCATTTCCATCTGTCGGTCTAGGGATATTTTTGCGCGTCGCAATATTGGCTCTGCTATGTGCCATGTGTGCGATTCTGTTTTTATGGGTGATTCACTTTGTTAGTCACCAATTTCATCAATATCTGCTCAATCCTTATCTGCGTGTGATTGTTGGTGGTATTCTGGTGATATTTCTGACACTGTTGCTTGGCCGTGACTATAACGGCGCTGGAATGGGAATTGCTGTCACCGCCGTTTCTGGCCGGGCTGTTCCATGGGCGTTTCTAGCAAAAATTTTGATGACTGCTCTAACAATCGGCGCTGGCTTTAAGGGCGGCGAGATTGTACCATCTTTCTTTATTGGCGCGGCTTTTGGCTGCACAGTAGGACCGTTGCTGGGAATTGATCCAGGATTTGCCGCCGCAGTGGGGCTGATTGCTTTGTTTTGCAGCGTAGTTAACTGTCCAGTCGCTTCTATCATTCTGTCTGTGGAATTGTTCGGAGGAGAGGGGCTTTGGTTTTTTGCAGCGGCCTGCGGGATCAGCTATTTGATGAGCGGATATTATACCTTGTACGCAGCACAGAAATTTGTGCATTCCAAGCTTGGAAGGGAGGTTAAAGACGGATATAGGCATAATTGAACAAAATAAAAATTTTGTTCAAAATAGGGGAGCTTTTCCAATCCCCAAAGCCATCCATTAAGAATATCCGTCAAAATCTCATGATAAACTACAGTGACCATGCATCGCAAATTCTCTGTGATTTTTTATCGTACCATGAGAATATCAAATCGCACTCACATAAAACTGTTGATGAGTATTTTCTGGACCTGCGAAATTTTTTCCGCTACATGAAACAGACTCGCGACAGATCCCTGCGTGACATACCATGGGATGAAATCTCAATCATGGACGTCGATATCGACTTTATCCGCAGCATCTCGCTGACAGACATCTACAGCTATCTGACTTATCTCAGTCGGGACCGTGCACAGCAGCCAAACAGCGACCGTACAGAATATGGACTGTCAGCCACTACCCGAGCGCGCAAAATAGCGACTCTGCGTTCTTTTTTCAATTATCTTTCAAAAAAAGTCCATTTAATAGAAGATAATCCAATTAAGGATTTGGATTCTCCTAAACTGAAAAAAACTTTGCCTAAATATCTTACTTTAGACGAAAGTATTGAGCTTCTGAATAGCGTTGACGGAGCAAATCGTGAACGGGATTATTGTATTCTGACCATATTTCTTAACTGCGGCCTGCGTATTTCCGAGCTGATCGGTTTGAATATCACAGATATCCAAGACGATGCTTTACGTGTTTTAGGCAAAGGCAACAAAGTTCGTATTGTCTATCTCAATGATGCCTGTAAAGACGCTTTGGAACAGTATCTTGCTGTACGCCGCCCCATTGACGGCAAGGACCGCAACGCACTTTTTTTATCCTCCCGTGATCAGCGAATCAGCCGTTCTAATGTCCACGCTCTTGTTAAAAAGCATCTCAGTCAAGCGGGACTGGACAGTACACAATATTCCTCCCATAAGCTCCGCCACACCGCCGCTACCTTGATGCTTCAAAACGGCGTGGATGTCAAAGCAGTTCAGGAAGTTCTGGGACATGAGCATTTGAATACAACGGAAATTTATACCCATATCGACAATGAAGCACTCCGCGTTGCAGCGAGAGCAAACCCATTAGGAAAGGTCAAACCGAAAAAATGAGCATTACACTCACGCTTGCTTATGACGTACCGCAGGAAATCGGAAAATTGTTTACCGAATACACAGATATGCTGCTTCAAAATTCTCCTGATTTCAGGAAATATCTGGAACAGCAAAACTATGATAAGGAACTTCTGCATCTGGAAGCAAAATACGGATTGCCATTCGGCAGACTATACCTCGCACGTTTCAACGGCGTTCCAGCGGGCTGTATCGGACTGCGGAAGATCGATACAGAGTATTGTGAAATGAAGCGTCTATATGTAAAACCGGCGTTTCGCGGACAGCAAGCCGGTCAAATATTGATACAAAAAATTATCGAAGACGCTCAGAAAACCGGCTACAGCTATATGCGATTAGACACTTTCCCTTTTTTAACATCTGCAATCAAATTGTACAAAAGATTTGGGTTTTATACGATACCCAGTTACAATAATCACCCAATGGATACCCTGATCTATATGCAGTTAGACCTGTAAATTTATTGACGCGCCGGTGGATAGAACAATCCGCCGGCGCATATTCCCCTATTTAGTCCCTTCTAACACCTGTAAAATGCATAAACCGGATCGCTTTGTAATCATATGTATTCAGCGGCCGGTTGTCGGCGTCAAAGCTGTGGGCGGCGATCAGCACATCGCCTGGACGCTGCGCAGGATTTCTCAACAACCCTACCACCACTGGAGAATGATTCCAAGACGATCCGTTAAAGGAAAGCTGCACCACATCCCCCAACATGATCTGACTGATCGAAGCTGTCACCGCAACCGGCCCTACAGTCTCCTCTGCTCTAGTCATAAAATTATAAAAATACTCTACTCCTGTCCACGCAGGAGCTTTATTATTGGCATTGATATAGTACCATCCAAAATCTTTTGTAAAGTTCATTACACCGCTTCCGGCATAAACGCACTGTGAAGCAAAATTAGTACAATCCCCGCCGATTTTTTCATAATCGTAAAAAGCCGGATTTCGACCATAAGCCCATCGGTGTGCATAGCGTACCGCTGCAATCCGGTCATACGGAACCAGTTTACTCAAGGAAAATCACCCCTTCTGCCCAGTATATGCACACATCGCATAAACAGACACACGGTTAGCACCTAAAAATACAGGACCATCCAAAAAGGACAGCCCTGTGTTTCCTGTATTATAGTTCTGCAATCGCCCGATGAAAGACCTTCTTCCCTTTTTTAATTAGAACACCGTCACCGAAAAAAAGATCCATATTAAATTCCTGATCGATACCCGTCACTTTATCTCCATTGACAGAAACGCCGCCCTGCTGTACCAGCCGTCTGGCCTCACCTTTGGACGGCGCAAGTCCGCAGGTGGTCAGCAAATTCAATATCCCAATCTTTCCATCTGTAAAGACATTCTCTGCCAACACAGAAGTCGGCATATCGGACC
>CAMWQV010000214.1 GCA_947176425.1 uncultured Clostridia bacterium | reverse complement strand
CGGCTGTATGCCACCCGGTCAGGCCATGTGGAATTTTCGGGCCGGAGCTTCCAGGTAAAGCCCCTGCTTAATATCCCCGGAAATGTCGATTTTTCCGTCGGCAGCATTAACTTTCTGGGAGACGTTCATGTACATGGAGATGTGTGCAGCGGATTCAGCGTCCGGGCCACAGGAAATATTACGGTTGAGGGCGTTGTGGAAGCCAGTACCATTGAGGCCGGCGGCGATCTGGTGGTCGGGAAAGGCGTCCTGGGGAACAACCAGGCGGTTATCACGTCCCACCGCACAATCTACTCGAAATATCTGGAGAACTGCCGGGTCCATACCCGTGAGGACCTGCAGACGGACTGTATCGTCAACTGTGATGTCTACAGCGACGGCACGGTAACGGTTCGTTCCGGGCGCGGCACCATCATAGGCGGCTGGGTACGCGCCGCAAACGCTGTCACGGCAAGCGTGGTCGGCTCCCGTGCGGAACGCCTCACGATCATCTCCCTCGGCGGGCAGCCCTGTGAAGATTTTGAAAAAGAGCTGCTGAATCAGGAGATTCGGGAGATGGAAGAAGAATACGACAAGACGGAACGCCAGCCTGACAGTCCGGCAAAAATCAGCCGTCTTTCCACTCTGCGGATGAAACTGTCGGTGAACCGGCGGAAGCTGGAACAGTTTGATAAGGAAGCCGCCCAGCAGCTGATGATGGTCCCGCCGCAGGAAACATACAACATGCACCTTACCTGCGGAATCCTGTACGCGGGGACAGAGGTGCGGATCGGTATGTCAAAACTCAAAGTCAAAGACGAAACCCGGCAATGTACGGTCCGTCTGGTGGACGGCCAGGTCAGCTTTGTCTGACGGACAATATGTCATACAACGGAACGGAAAACGACGGCGGCTGATACAGCGTCTTCCCTTCCCAGTATATGAAAAATCCATCTAGGAGCCGGAAAATTTAATAAGAATGGGAGGGGATCAAAGTGGAGACAGTCGTGTCATGGGAAGAACTGGAGAGCATGTTTAGCAAGACGTTTCAGGAAGTGACACACCGCGTCGGCGGGATACGGCTGCGTCAACAAGAGACGATCCCGGATGGCGAGGTATACACCGTATCGATCACATTCGATCGCGGCGTCCACTCCCGGCTGTGTCTGATCGCGGACAAATCCATGTTTATCCGGCTGACCCAGTATATGATGCGGCGTGAGGATGTCACTCCACAGGATGTGGAGGATTTTTCCAAAGAATATTTCAATGTCGTCTGCGGACATATCGCATCAAAGCTGTTTCAAACAACAAAAATCGCATCCCGGTTCGGCATTCCCGATTTCTGCGTCGGACGCTGCCAGCCGGAAAATTACAGGGAACACATTGTACTGAACTATTCTGGAGACCAAAGCGAGGGAGTCCAGCTGATCCACCTGCTGCCAATGGAGACCGCCACCGGTGAGTGGGCCGGCCTGCGCGCAGACCAGACTCCTTCGCCGAAATGAAAGGAGCATCCAAACTATGGGAAAGCGGATCATGATCGTTGACGATTCACGGGCAGTGGCGTTCCAGGTGAGCGGGATGCTGGAAGACACGGAGTATGAAGTCGTGGCCTGCTGTCAGAGCGGGGAAGACGCCATCGCGGAATATGAAGTGATCCAGCCCGATCTGGTCACAATGGATATTATCATGCCCGGTATGGACGGCCTGGAAACTGCCCACGCGATTCTGGAAGAACATCCAGATGCAAAAATCGTGATGATGTCCTCCCTGGCCTACGAGGATACATTGAAAGAAGCGTCTGAAATCGGCGCAAAAGCCTTTATTTATAAGCCTTTTGACCGTAAGGAGCTGCTCTCTACGCTGGACCGTGTGCTGTCCGAAAATTGATTCATCGAAAGTTCCCCTCATCACGCGATGGGGGGATTTTTCTATTCTATGGAAAGCTGGTGTTTTTTTGGAGCATATCACAAAAGACCTGGTGCGGAAATTCCTGCCGCCCCGTCCCTCTAACGGTCATAAGGGCACGTTTGGAAAAGTATATGTGTTAGGGGGCGCGGTCGGGTACACCGGCGCGCCGGTATTTGCGGCAGAAGCGGCAGTCCGGACCGGCAGCGGCTTGGTGTTTACCGGCGTGCCCAAAGACGTATACCCGATTGCCGCCGCCCGCTGCACCAATGCCATGGCGCATCCGGTCCCAGAAAATTACCCCGCCCTGCTGGAACGCCTCCAAGCCTGTGACGCCGTATGCATCGGTCCCGGCCTGGGACGGTCTCCCCAGACGGAAGAAACCGTGCTGTCCCTTCTGCGGGACCTGACCTGCCCCGTTGTTCTGGACGCCGATGGCATAAACGCCGCCGCCGTGCATATAGATGTGTTAGCGGAACGGAAGGCCCCTCTTATTGTCACGCCCCATGACGGGGAGTTTTTACGCCTGGGCGGAGATATCAAACAGGCACGGGAACAGTCCGCTGCGGAGTTCGCCGCCCGTTACGGCTGCGTACTGGTACGAAAAGGCCCCGGCACGGTCATTGCCGCCCCGGACGGACGCCTGCTGCGCAATCCCACCGGCAACAGCGGTATGGCAAAAGGCGGCAGCGGCGATGTGCTGGCAGGTATGATCCTGTCGCTGCTGGGGCAGGGGGCGGAACCGTTCGAGGCTTCCGCTGCCGCCGTCTGGCTCCACGGAAAGGCAGGAGATATCTGCGCCGGGGAGCTGAGTGAGTATGCCATGACCCCGGCGGACCTGATCGAACGGCTGCCCGCAGCTTTCAGGTCGCTGGGAATGGAAGACCGGCCTGCGGAAACAGGTCAAAAAATATTGGATTAAGGAGGAAAAACCGTGCGAAAAGCCCTGCTTTTTGCACCAATGCTACTGCTCCTGCTTACCGCCTGCGGCGGCGGGAAGGAGAAAAAAAATGACCTGACAGCGCAGCTCCAGGCCGAATATGCCGCAGTTGCATCCGCTACGATGGAGGCGGATATTACCTGCCATTATGAGGATGAGGTCCGTGAGTACACGCTGCTGTGCGCCTACACGCCGGAATCAAGTACCGTTACCGTCCTCAATCCCGCAAATCTGGCGGGCATCTCCGCAACGGTAGAGGACGGCACGCTGTCCCTGAGCTATGACGGCATTTCCCTGGACGCCGGAACCTATTCCGCAATGGCGATCTCACCGGTCGCGGCGCTGCCGAAACTGATGGAGGCGGCAGCAAACGGATATGTTTCGGAACAGGGGGAGGAGGAGCTGAACGAACGCGCCTGCCTGCGTCTGGCCTGCGACCTGGAAGCCGACGAGGGTATTCTGTATACCACCTGGTTTGATAAAGAAACGCTGCTGCCGCTGCGCAGTGAGATCAGTACGGATGGGACGCTGGTCTTTGAGGTGGCCTGGAGTAAATTTGAAGTGACGGGCAGACAGGAAGAAACATCCAACCCAGAAGAATCAGACACGGACACTTCGGAGGACACGCCGGATACCGGTGGGACGCCGGACGCCGGTCAGCCGCCGGATGACGCATCATCATCCACGGTCCAAAGTCAGAACGCAGTCCTTACAGGCGTCAGAGACTGGACGGAGGCCGATGAAGCCGCCGCCTACGCAAACGCGGAAGAATAGTCAAATCGGGCAGCCGCTTTTTTACAGCAGCTGCCCGGTTTTTTTGCGGCAGTTATTCGGCATGCGCCCGAAGTGCGTCCACCATATCCAGATGCTCCCAAGGCAGGTCAATATCGGTACGGCCAAAGTGTCCATAAGCAGCGGTCTGCTCGTAGATGGGACGGCGCAGATTCAGATGCGCAATGATCTTTCCAGGCCGCAGGTCGAACACCTCCTGCACAATCGCGCTGAGACGTTCGTCACTGATCTTGCCGGTCCCCTGGGTGTCCACCAGCACGCTCACCGGATGACTGACACCGATAGCATACGCCAGCTCAATATTGCACCGGCGCGCCAGTCCTGCCGCAACGATGTTTTTCGCCACATAGCGCGCCATATATGCGGCGGAACGGTCAACTTTTGTGGGGTCCTTGCCGCTGAAGCAGCCGCCGCCGTGACTGGCCGCGCCGCCGTAGGTATCGACAATGATTTTCCGTCCCGTGAGACCGCTGTCCCCTACCGGTCCGCCAATCACAAAACGTCCGGTGGGATTGATGTAGAACTTGGTATCGCCGTCTATGTACTGCGCGGGGATCACCGGCTTGACAACCGTTTCCACCACCGCCTCCCGCAGCTGCTCAATGGAGATATCAGGGCTGTGCTGGGTAGAAACAACAATCGCGGGGCAGCGCACCACATGGCCGTCGCTGCCGTATTCCACTGTCACCTGGCTTTTGCCGTCGGGACGGAGCCAGCTCAGTTCCCCGCTCTTGCGCACTGCGGCCAGACGGCGGCACAGGGCATGGGCCAGAGACACAGGCGCGGGCATCAATTCGGGCGTCTCGTCGCAGGCATAGCCGAACATCATGCCCTGGTCGCCCGCGCCGATCTCCTCATCACTGTCGCCGTCAACGCCCATTGCGATATCGCCGCTCTGCTCGTCGATGGTGGTCATTACGGCACAGCTCCGGGCGTCAAAACCGCAGGAAGGGTCATTATAGCCGATCTTTTCGATGGTACTGCGGACAGTTTTCGGGATATCCACATAGCAGCGGGTCGAAATTTCGCCCATGACCATGACCATGCCGGTAGTTGTGACGGTCTCGCAGGCAACGCGGCCATGCGGGTCCTGCGCGAGAATGGCGTCAAGAACAGCGTCGGAAATCTGATCGCAGACCTTGTCGGGATGTCCTTCTGTCACAGACTCTGAGGTAAAAATACGGTTTGCCATTACTATATCGTTCCTTTCTTTTTATTTGATACCATAAAACAGAAAAAACACACCTTGCGGTGTGCTTCAAAGCGGGAGAATTTTCCTCATCTTGCGCTGACCGCCGGAATTGGCACCTTGCTTTCGCAGGTTGCCGTGGTTTCATCGGGCCGTTCCCTCCGCCACTCTTGATAAGGTATCAAATTGTTATATGC
>CAMWQV010000213.1 GCA_947176425.1 uncultured Clostridia bacterium | reverse complement strand
GCCATGCGTGTCAGTTCGAACAGGGTGGCCCTCCGTTGCTTCCAGGGCAGATCGTGGGCAAAGTACGTCACGCTGGTCAGCAGCCGGAAAATCTTCTCGTCCACCAGCTCACCCACCCGGCGGGCAAACTCGTTCTTTTTCACCGGCACTCCGTCCACATAATAGTCGCTGGAATGTCCGTCCCGAGTAGCTTCCTCGGCCCCCCGCTTCGTGCTCCATACCTCGTAGTAGGTGCGCTTCAGGGAGCGCGTCGCGCCGTCCACCCGCAGCGCGGCCTCCACAGCGGTCACGGCGCCGTGGTCCTTTACCCGACCCTCATTCGGCCCCTCGGTGAACACAGGCTTAACTCCCTCGGTCAGGGACTCCCCCGCGCCGTTCTTGCCGAACAGCAGCCAGGTAAAGGCGTCGTACACGCTGGACTTCCCCGTCCCGTTCTCGCCGAAGATATCCGCGTCCCGCCCGTCAAAGCGGAAGGTCTGGGTCTCGTAACACTTGAAGTTTTCCAGTGTCAGCGAAACAAGCTGCATTTTCATGATTGATTTTTCCTTTCTGACCTGCTATAATGCAGGTGTATTTAAGATGTTTTGTTTTCCCCTTGGCCCGCCAGGTATGCTCGTACCCGGCGGGCCTTCGCATCACATTAATCACTCTGTTTCAAAGAAATAGCAAGTTAATTTAGGCCATAAACTACACAAATAATTGCGTCTGGCATTGGGTACTATGGTCGTTGCTGCTTTCTGTCTTGGCACTCACTCGTTCACTTCGGCCTCGACAGAGTCGGATGTACCCATCGAGAGTAAGTCATCCATAGGATAATGTGCCTCCTGATTCTCTGCTGCATTGAGATCACTTAAGGTGCGCCGCATCTCTGCCACCATAATAAGGGCCGCAACTGCAGTATTAAAGGATGTGTCACATAAGGAGTTTACAGCTTTCAGTGCAGGACGGTTTATGTCGCCCAAAGTTCCCAGCAGAGTCTCCGCATCCTTTTTAACCAGCTTCAGCGATGCGGCAACATTGGCATAGTTCTCGGCAACGATACCGTATGCTTCGTGACGACTGCGCACCCGGTGAGGCGAAGGATCTTTAAGCGAAAGCCTGTATCTGGTGAGCCGGATGAGTGCCTGCACATTCTCCGCGATTGTGCGTTCTGTTATAGATGCAACGTCCAACCTGAGTTGGTTTTCTTCGGCTTTGTCCATAATGTTTCCCCCCTTCCTGTTTACGAAATTTTAATGCGTCTATCCTGGATAATCCTTGCATAGGCCCTGTAGCCGCCGCCGTATTGCTCGTTTACCCTGTCAAGGTCATCCTTCAGATTGCCGAAGGACCACCCTTTAGGCGGGCGAAAACATCTGCACATCTTCCCGGCAGTGTTTTTGTAGTAGATCACGAGCACGATGTATCGCCTTCTTCCGGTTTGCTGTTGTGATCCAGAGCTTCTATCGCCTCAACCGCAGCCCGGATAATGGCGCAGCCGTGAGTGGAGCACCTATGCTCATGTCCACACCCAAGGCAGGCAAAGGAGCCAGTTTCCGGTGCCAAGCGACGCAGTGCCTGAAGCAATTCATCGCGGCTCATCCAGCCGTCATCCTTTCCACGGCGGCCTTTACAGCCATACGCAGTTTTTCGGCCCGTTCTGGCTCCCGGTCGGCAATCTTGGCCAGGTAGCCAGATAGTTTATTGTAGTGGTCCTGCCAGGCTTCATAATGAACCCGGAACGCCGCCACATCGCCATCCGCTGAAGCCAGCTGCTTTTCTAAAGCCTTAACACGCTCCAGATCTCCAGCTCTGGCCTTCTCGACCGCATCAGCAGTCACAGCTTGGAGCTCGTCAGGAGTAAGTTCCCGCACCTGCGGCTCCTGGGCCTTCAACTCGGCTAATTCCTTCTGCGCGGCGGCAAGGGCGTCCTCGGCGGTTTTCCGGGCCGTGTCAGCCGCTTTCATATCAGACTCGGCCTTCTCCACCTTTTCGGTCATCTCCGCAACAGCGGCCTCCCTGGCGGCTTCTACGGCCTTCGTGTCTACCTCCACTGCGACTTCAACCGGACGGCTGCGAAGTTCCTCCAGTTCCCGAAGCAGTCGGGCGTGTTCTTTTTCGGCAGCTTGGGCCGATGTGTTGGCCTCGCTTAATGCGTCCTGAAGGTTCTGGGTCTTGGCATTGGCTTTTTCCAGTGCCTCTTGAGCCTCTCTCGCTTTCCGATTAGCCTCAGCTGCCTCCTGCCGGATGTTCTGAGCATCTTCTCTGGCGGCGGCAGCTTCTTCCTGCGCCGCATCCCGCGCCTTCAGTGCCTCGCTGAGCTCACGGGTACTCATAGATTCCACGTCATGCTCGGCCATGAACTGCTCCCGTTCTTCCGCATCCGGCAATGCCAGAAGCTGGAGTGCCTTGGAGTAGGTCAAATTCCCAAACGCCTGGGACTTTGCCTCGCCGCCGAACAAACTCTGCTGACTGGCTCCGTACTCTCGAAAAATCTTCATGAAGTTCTGCGCTGTAGACTGAGAATAGTTCACCTCGTTCTTGAGGTAGTTTCCCCACTGGCCATGGGGAAGCATTGCTTTGACCTCCTCCAGCCGGCGCCCAATCTCAATGGCGTATCCCAGCACCACCTGCTGGGCCTGCCGCTGCAATGTGCGGATCTCCAGAGTTACCGTTTCTACGGTGCGGACCGGAGCCGGTGAGGTGCTCAGCTCATAGTCCTCGCCAAGAAGCTGGCCCTCGTTTTTTACATCCACTTCACTCATGCTGCTGCTCCTTTCTTCCGTTTAGGCAGTTTCGGTTTCCCGTCCTTGTCCCGCTTGCTGCCCCTTCTTATCCAATCCAGCCATGTGTCCAGAAATTCCCGGTAGGCTTCCCGCGGATCAGGAGCGATGCGGCCTTCTGCGGTATACAGCCCCTCGTTCCTGTATCCGTGGATCTGTATCAGCGCATTCCCGCTCATCTCGATGGTGAGCCAAGGAGTATCTGGATGATTCTCTTTCCGCATGAAAAGGATGGTTGTTTTCCCTTCCATGTGGCGGTTCGCATAGCCGCCCACACAATGCTTGAGCTGTCGGCCTTCGTTCAATATTTCTTCTCCGCTTTCCGGTATACGGATCACATAACCATCCATCGAAAAGCTGTACTTTTTCTCTAACTTGGCCCGGCGCTCTGCGTAGGCTGCTGCCATCAGGCGGTCTTTCTCCCGCTGTTTGGCTGCCAATTGCTGATTGCGTTCTCTTTGAGCTGCTTGATGTTCCTGCTCCAATCTTTCTCGATGCTGCATTGTGGCTTCATCGTGGGCCGCACCAAGATTTTTCGGCAGCAGTACATTTTCCCGATGAAGCTGATAGCCCATTGCCTCGGCTGCGGCTACATAGTCTTCCCAGTACCGCAGGGCTGCGCTCAGGTCCCTCAGTCCTCCGTATTGAGCACACCCTACATTCCCATCCAGATACCGCATCAGCCTTTCCGGGGCCAAGTTCCACTTTTTTGCCGCTTGGAAGGTTCCCTTGATGTTTAGATTTCTGGAAAGCCAGCCCGCACACTCGGCCAGCGGGACACGCCCTTTGAGCTGCTTGTGCAGTTCAATGATCTGGATATCACGGTTCGTTCCGAGGAACGTTTTCAGATCCTGGCGGTTCAGACGGAAGGCTTTTGCCGGGTTCTCTTCATCCCAATTAATCACTGCGGCGTGCTTGACTCCCCGTTCTGCCAGATCGCGAACTACATCGCTCATCCCGGCCTTCATCAGCATCTCTATCTGCCGGGGATAGAAGCAGCAGGCAGTCAAGAAATGAAGAAACTTCGTGAATTTCTGTTCGGCCTCTTCTGCCAAGCAGTATCGGAAGGGACTTTTCTGGACTTCGTCCAGCCCGACCACACTGTATCCCACGCCGTACTCGGCGTTTGCGTTAAACGGATTGGGAATATGCCACCGGCCTTTGGTGAGCGGCCCGTCTTGGCGTTCGATACATTGAAATGGATAATCCCCCCAACAGTATCGTGCGGCTGCTTCTGCCAAGCCTGGCTTGAAGCGGTACACCCCCACCAGATAACAATTCGGCTCACCTGTAAGCTGGTATCCCTTATCTCTGCTGTAGTGCTTGCCGCAGTCATAAGCCCTGGCCCATAACGCCCCCCGATACCATCGAAGAACCACTGCCCGCCGGTACCGGCTCAGGTTATCCCGTCCGCCGCAGCGCCCAAGTTCCTTCACTATAGCCATCCTCCCGCAGAACGGACACTGCACTGTTGGCTTTGGCTCTTCCTGAAAGTGGTTCTTCGGCTCCCGTTGGTGGGGTTCCCACATAACCAACAGGAAGTCCTGCTCCGGGGTGCGCACCATCATATCTTTATCTTCCACTGTCATGTGCTTATGGCAGCAGGTAGTCCATATCTCGCTGGTCTTGGTACGGCGGAAAATGTACGCAGGGAACAGGGCGTTGATGGCATCCCGCTCTGACTGATTCAACGGCGGCGCCTTGCTGACGAACTTTTCAGCTTTTTCTTGCTCCGTCATCCTTCACGCCTCCTTACAGGAAATCATCCAGGCTCAGGATCTTGGACGTGGTCTCTGATACCTGCTCCGGATCTTCTTCCTCAACCGAGGCGCAGAGGTTGACCGTCATGTGGAACTTCACATCTGCACCGGGGAAGTAGAACTGTACCGCCCGGCGGAACGCCTCCAGATCGGGGATGCCGTGTCCATCACCAAAACTTCTGGCATCCTTCGCAACATTCTTCATGCAATCTTCAAAGGTTCCACCCTGTACCACAGATTGTGCAAACTCCGCATCTTGCTGGCAGAAGAATTCGACTGTTTCACACACCCGATCCTTCATGACACCAGCGTACCGGTCATATTGGGCAGACTTCTTTTCTGCCTCCAGTTTCTTAACAGCCTGTTCATACCATTCATTTCCCATATTGACATTCCTTCCTCAGCCCCGTATAATGAGACTGTAGATGTTTTTTTATTGGCTTTCCGGCCAGACCGCCTTGAGTGCTGCGAACACTTGAGGCGGTTTTATTCTATCCATGCGCGATCCGGCAGACAGTCCAGCAGGCGGTCAAACCGGT
>CAMWQV010000212.1 GCA_947176425.1 uncultured Clostridia bacterium | reverse complement strand
CCCTTTAGCAAAAAATGAAGTCATTCGGCCAGAAAATCTGATTGGCTGGCCCATTATTTTTACAAACCAGACCCTTGCGGACAATGAGTTTTCTGGCTGGATGGGTGGAAATTTTTCTCAATTACAAATTATCGGTACCTATGATCTGCTGTTTAACACCTCTATCCTCGTAGAAGAAGGCGTTGGCGTCGCACTCTGTCTGGACAAGATTATCCGGCTGGAAGCAAATGAGGTCCTAACCTTCCGGCCTTTGGAACCTGTGTTAGAGGTGGGGCTGTATCTCATATGGAAAAAATATCAGACCTTTACAAAAGCCGCCTCTGTATTTCTGGATACCCTGCACCTGATGCTTTCGGCAGACAATGAAAAACCAGCAGAATAGCTGTTCTTATCAACATATCTGAAAATATAGAATGAGCAGATACCGGCAATATACCGTATCTGCTCATTTTTTTGCCATACTTATTTGGTATGGCAACGCATAGAAAACGAGTATTTGATATTTGAGGAAACGTAATGTATACTACAAACAGAATCCAGCACAGTTCACCAACGTGTGCGAAATTACATTTTTCAGAAAGACGGATAAATGATAATCGAAACAAGAAAGGGAGTATCGTAGTATGAAAGTCCTATTGCTAAACGGCAGTACGCGTAAAGACGGCTGCACATACCTCGCCCTTCAGGAAGTGTCAAGGACGCTGAATGCAGAAGGGATAGAAACAGAAATGATCCAGATGGGCGGCGGCCCTATTCGAGACTGCATCGGCTGTAACGGCTGTGTCAAGAAAGGTCAGTGTGTCTTTCACGATGATATGGTAAATGAGATCATTGTCAAGGCGAAGACGGCGGACGGCTTTGTATTTGGCTCTCCGGTTTATTACGCCCACCCAAGCGGACAGATTCTGTCCCTGCTGGACCGCCTGTTTTATGCCGGCGGCAGTGCGTTTACTCACAAACCGGGTGCCGCTGTGGTGACAGCCCGCCGCGCCGGGACAACGGCTTCTCTGGATGTGCTGAACAAGTACATGACGGACGCGCAGATGCCTGTTGTGTCCTCAACCTACTGGAATATGGTCTTTGGGCCAGCCCCGAAATTGATTGAGCGCGATGCCGAAGGACTGCAAACCATGCGGAATCTGGGCCGGAATCTGGCGTGGGTGCTGAAATGTCTGGAGCTTGGGAAACAGAACGGCATAGAACCGCCGGAAGCGGAGACTTCCTATTGGACAAATTTTAACCGGTAACGACGGGAGGGAACAGATATGGAGTATCAGGAAGCATTAGACCGGATGCGGCGCGGCGAAAAGGCCGCAGCCGGTTCTCCGGCGCATCAGGCCATGTGCCAATTGGCACAGGAGGCTATGAAACTGACGGTACAGCTCAACAACAGTTACCATGAGCCGGAAGAAGTCCGGTCGCTGTTTTCACAGATTACCGGCAAACCGGTTGGCAGTGACTTTACCCTCTTTCCGCCGTTCTATACAGACTGCGGAAAAAACATTACGGTCGGCAAAAACGTATTCATCAACTGCTGCTGCTGTTTCCAGGATCAGGGCGGCATCACGATTGGAGACGGCTCACTGATTGGCCATCATGTCGTGCTGGCAACGATCAATCATAGCCTTAACCCGGCTGACCGAGGCGACAACTGCCCGGCACCTATTGTAATCGGCAAAAATGTCTGGATTGGTGCGAACGCCACGGTAACGCCTGGTGTGACCATTGGCGATGGCGCGGTTGTAGCAGCGGGAGCAGTCGTGACGAAGGACGTCCCGGCTAATATGGTAGGGGGTGGTGTTCCTGCAAAGATTATTAAGAGAGTATCGGAAAATGAATAGACTCGGATTTGGATTTCTGCGTCTGCCGCAGACAGAAGACGGCGGTATTGACTGGACATTATTGGAAGCAATGGCAGATACATTTCTTGCCAGCGGCGGCGATTACTTTGACACAGCCTATACGTATCTGGACGGTATCAGTGAGACGGCATTGAAAAGGACTGTGGTAGAACGCCATCCACGGGATTGTTTCCGTATCGCCGATAAGCTGCCAAGCTGGAAGGTTCATAGCCGAGATGACTGTGACCGCTATTTTCAGGAACAGCTTGAGCGCTGTGGTGTGGATTATTTTGATGTGTATCTGCTCCATTGGCTCAATCAGGCCAACTACGCGATTGCGGAGCGGTATGATGAGTTTGGATTTTTGAACCGGCTGAAGGCAACCGGGCGAATTGGAAAGACCGGCTTCTCCTACCACGGGGACGCTGCCACGCTGGAAAAAATCTTGCAGGCCCACCCGGATATGGACGTAGTACAACTGCAAATCAATTATCTGGATTGGGACGACCCGGCAATGGAAGCTCACAAGTGCTATGATATTGCAGCCCGCTACGGCAAGGAGATCGTGGTCATGGAACCGGTCAAAGGCGGGACACTTGCCAATCTGCCAGAGGAAGCCGCCCGGCTTCTCCGGCAGGCCGCACCCGATGAGAGCGCAGCATCCTGGGCAATCCGGTTCGCGCAGTCATTAGAGCAGGTCAGCATTGTTCTCAGCGGTATGAACACAATGGAGCAAATGCAGGATAATATGCGGGATTTACAACCGCTGTCCGCAGAGGAATACAGCCTATTGGAAAATGTAGGCACAATCATCGCAAAGAATACCACGATTCCCTGTACTGCCTGCCGCTACTGTATAAAGGATTGCCCGAAAAAGATTGCAATTCCTGATTATTTCCGCATTTACAATGCTTACTGCCGCTTCCCGGCAGAAGGCTGGAAGATGGAGCCGGTGTACGCCGCTGCTGCACAGACCAACGGGAAAGCATCTGACTGCATCCAATGCAAAAGATGTGAGCGAAATTGTCCCCAGCAGATTCCTGTTACAGAATGGCTGACAAAAGTTGCGGCAGCTTTTGAATAGAACCGAGGAAACAGTATGAAAAAACGAGTCCTTACCCTTTTGATGGCAGTCTATACGCTTTGTCTTCTGACTATGACGGCCTGTTCAGCAACGGACATTCCGACAGATGACAGCGCAGCGGAGCCGGATGCCGCAAAACTCGTGTCCGCCGCACAGCAGCCATCTGGCTTTACGGATGTTCCTGTTGATGCGTGGTATGCCGAAGCAGTTGCCTATTGTCAGGAGAACGGCGTTATGAACGGTACAACGGATACCACATTTGCACCGGAAGAAACGCTGACCCGCGCTATGCTGGCTACTGTACTCTACCGTATGAATGACAGCCCCGTCCTATCTGGCCCGCCCGATTTTAACGATGTAAAAACCGGGAGCTGGTACAGCGATGCGGTATCCTGGGCGGCGAAGAACGGTGTAATCTCCGGATATGGAAACGGTGTTTTCGGCGTGAATGACCCAACGACACGAGAGCAGGCTGTTGCCATCCTATGGCGGTATGCGGGAAGTCCATCGGAAACTGCGGAATCAGAATTTTCTGACGCTGCTGCTGTCTCCAATTGGGCGCAGGCGGCGGTCCGCTGGGCCAGCGCCAATGGCATGACTGACGGCATGGCGGCGGACAGCCGCTTCAACCCCAAAGCAAATATCAAAAGAGGAGAGGTGGCATCTATGCTATACCATTATTTGAATCTGACTGCCAGCGGTCAGGAGCCGCTGCGCCAAGACGCGGAACTTTCCGAAAATAAAATTGATATTTCGTTTAATGGATATACCTATTCCGCTGTTCTGGCAGACAATTCCTCTGCAAAAGCCTTTGCTGATTTGCTCAAAAACGGCCCGCTGACGATTTCCGCTCACGATTATGGCAGTTTTGAGAAGGTGGGGGAATTAGGAACGACTTTACCACAAAATGATGAGCAAATCACCACCTCCGCCGGGGATATTATCCTCTACCAAGGAAATCAGATCACCATTTACTATGCACAAAACACTTGGAGTTTTACTCGCCTTGGCCGAATGGATGATCCCAGCGGACTTCAGGAAGCTTTGGGCACAGGAGATGTTGATCTCACATTTGCTCTGGCAAAAGCAAGTGGGTCTGCCGAAAATCCCGGTGACAATTGGTACTAATGGCGGCATCCTGCCTGCTGCACACCTTTCAGGCGCAGAACAGGCAGGATTTTTATATCCAAACAAAAGGGGGCAATCTATATGAAACAACAGGAAAAGGAGATCAGTGCCTACGAAAAAGAGTATCAGGACACGCTGGCGCAGATGAAAAAAGCTGTGCCTCCTTACAAGGAGGTGTCTGTGCTGCTGAACGCTGTGGAGAAACATTTTTCCCCTGAAAACATCAGCAAGCGGCATCCAAAGGTGATTGTCCTGGGCAGCGGTATTCCGGAAGAATTGATTTACGCCTTTGGTGTTCGGCCCTATTGGATATTGGGCGGGAGTTTACAGACCGGCACATGGGCGGGAGATGCGGCTCCCCGTGACGCTGACCCGGTCAGCCGCTCCATGCTGGGAACGCTGCTTGGACTGGATCACCTGTCCCGTGACGCGCTGGTTCTGCTGCCTATCGTTAGTGACAGCACCCGGAAACTGGCTTATTTACTCCGGCGGACAGGCTGGAAAGTCCATACCATCGACATTCCCTCAGTGAAAAGCAAATGGGCGGAGACAGAGTATGTCCGGCAGATCGAACTGTGTGCCGAGGCCATCTCCAGCCACACAGGGAAACGTCTGACGCGGCGCGCCTTGCGTGAGAGCGCGGAACTGGCGGCAGAAGCCCGGCAGGAAATGCGGCGCTTCCTGCAAATTACAGAGGAGAAACCCAATTTGCTTTCCGCTCCCTGGCGGATGCTGATTTTATTCAGCTTCTACTGTGTTGGGAATATCCGGCACTGGACAGAAGTGCTGGCAAAATTGAATGACCGTATGGCGGCGGACCGGATATACCGCCGTTCGGAGAGCAGCGGCGATGTGCTGCTGATGGGTTCGCCTGTTTATTTCCCAAACTACAAGATACCTTTCCTGCTACAAGACGCAGGACTGCGAATTAGAAAACATCTTGATTACACAGTCGAAAAATTTCTTCACGCACCAACGCCGGAAGAAGCGCGTTATATGACGCTTACTGACC
>CAMWQV010000211.1 GCA_947176425.1 uncultured Clostridia bacterium | reverse complement strand
GATGATAGCAGTGCTTTTCTTTACACTGGTGGGCAGTTGGGTCTCCAGTCTGGTTCCCGCTGCTGCAATGGGAAATTTCTCCGTCTTCATGACCCTGCTGCTGGGAATTAAATTTATCGTGAAACCTGTCATGACCACAAAAGAAGCGATGCAGGCCGTTTCTAAACAAAAACGTCTTGTGCAGTCCGTCCTCTGCGGAATGATGATCGGTTTCATCTGCGGCTTTATCGGCGCGGGCGGCGGGATGATGATGCTGCTCATTCTCACCAGCGTCCTGGGCTACGAGCTGAAAACTGCCGTAGGCACCAGCGTGTTTATCATGACATTCACCGCCCTGACCGGTTCCCTCAGCCACTTTGCCATTGGAGGGATCGCCGACTGGACGGCTCTGCTGTTCTGTGTCGCCTCCACCCTTCTGTGGGCACGGGTCGCGGCGCGGTTTGCCAACAAGAGTACGCCGGAAGTGCTGAACCGTGCGACAGGGGCGGTGCTGGTGGTTCTGGGCGTTGTGATTCTGGGGGTCAACTTCTTCTCATAAAAAACGAAATCAGGTGACTACATGCCGGACTTGAACACCGATGTCCGTTATATCAAGGGCATTGGCGAACAGCGGGCCAAATCGCTGCAAAAACTGAATATTCATACGTTACAGGACTTGATCTCCTACTTTCCGCGGGCCTATGACGACCGCAGTAAATTCTGC
This sequence comes from uncultured Clostridia bacterium, assembly GCA_947176425.1. Classification (GTDB taxonomy): domain Bacteria; phylum Bacillota; class Clostridia; order Oscillospirales; family Oscillospiraceae; genus Pelethomonas. The sequence goes on along the minus strand of CAMWQV010000211.1, from coordinate 4,370 downwards.
TGCATTAAAGACCTCCAGCCCGGGGAAAGCGCCTGTGTAGAAGCAATGGCCGCCGCGCCGCCTACGCTCAACCGTATCCGGAAAGGCTTGGAACTGGTGAAACTGCGGGCTGTAGACGGAACCGGCGCGCTGGACATCACTTTTTTTAATCAGGTCTACATGAAAGACAACCTGCGTTCCGGTGAAACTTATACGTTCTTCGGCAAAGCGGAAGGAACCCATCTGCGGAAAACGATGACCAATCCGATTGTAGAACAGGAGGGCAGCCGGACGTTCACCGGACGCATTATACCGGTCTATCCGCTCACGGCGGGTATTTCCCAGGGAATGCTGATCCGGGCTGTGGAACAGGGACTGAACGCCTGCCAGGATTTGCTTTCCGACCCGCTGCCTCTGGAAATTCGGCGTGCGCAGGGCCTGTGCGATATCGGATACGCTTACAGACAGATTCACTTTCCAGAAAGCGATGAGCAGCTTGAGGACGCCCGCCGCCGTCTGGTTTTTGAGGAGCTGTTTCTGCTGGCGGTCGGGCTGAAAAAAATGCGCCGCCGCCGGGATGAATCGACCTGCCTCCCCTATCAAAACACAGACCTGACCGATTTTTACGGCAGTCTCCCCTTTTCCCTGACCAGCGCGCAGAAACGGGCCGTCAATGAGGTGCTGGCGGATGTCTCCTCCGGCTGTCCCATGAACCGGCTCATACAGGGAGACGTAGGCTCCGGCAAAACGATGGTTGCCGCCGCCGCGATTCTCTGCGCTGTCCGCAACGGCAGGCAGGCCGCGCTCATGGCTCCTACGGAGATTCTGGCGGAACAGCACTATCAAAATCTGCGTCCGCTGCTGGAGGACATGGGCGTTGCCTGCGCCCTGCTGACCGGCTCCATGCCCGCAAAAGCACGGCGGGGCGTATTGGAAAAACTGTCCGGCGATGAGACAAAAGTCGTGATCGGCACCCACGCATTAATCAGTCCGGATGTGGCGTATGCTTCTCTCGGACTGGTCGTAACGGACGAACAGCACCGTTTCGGCGTCAACCAGCGCGCCGCACTCACCGCGAAAGGCGAACGTCCCCATTTGCTGGTCATGTCCGCCACGCCCATTCCCCGTACCCTGGCCCTGATGATCTACGGAGACCTGGATGTCTCCATAATCGACGAGCTGCCGCCGGGACGCCAAAAAATCGATACCTTTGCCGTGACCAGCGCGTACCACCAGAGAATCTACCGTTTTCTGCGCAAGGAAATTGCGGCAGGCGGACAGGCATATATTATCTGTTCTATGGTAGAGGAAAACGACGCCGTTCCCGATGACAGAAAAGCCGCGACGGAATACGCACAGACGCTGCAAACGCAGGTTTTTCCGGATTTGCGCGTTGCGTGTGTGCATGGCCGGATGAAACCTAAAGAAAAAGATAAAATCATGGCGGCTTTTGCGGCGGGAGAAATTCATATCTTAGTGTCTACAACGGTGGTAGAGGTCGGCGTAGACGTTCCCAACGCCACCGTTATGGTCGTAGAAAACGCGGACCGTTTCGGCCTCAGCCAGCTCCACCAGCTGCGGGGACGTGTGGGACGCGGGAAAAACAAATCTTACTGTATCCTGATCTCTGACAATCACAGTGAAGAATCCCGCGCCCGTCTCAAAATCATGACGCAGACTGGAGACGGCTTCAAAATCGCGGAGGAGGACCTGCATCTGCGCGGTCCCGGCGATTTTTTCGGACGGCGCCAGCACGGTCTGCCCTCTTTGAAGGTAGCGGACCTGACCTGTGATATGCGGCTTTTGAAAGAAGCCCAAAAAGCCGCCGCGGAACTTTTAGAGCAGGACCCCGATTTGGAAAAGCATCCTGTTACCGACCAGCGTATGCGGCAAATGTTCGATTTAGACCCGAACACGCTGAACTGAACCTAAAATCAGAGGTGTGAGCCTGCGCTCACACCTCTGTTAAAATTTCGGACATATTCAGGGGTTTTCCGTCGCTCCACAGGCGTTCGAGAGAATAATACTCCCGTGCCTCGCCGTTGAACACGTGAACGACCAGACAGCCGTAGTCCAGCAACACCCAAATGCCGCCTCTGTGTCCCTCACGGTGCAGGGGTTTCTCATTGGCCTCAACTTCCAGCTTCTCCTCCACAGCGTCACACAGGGCGTTGATCTGTGTATTGCTGCTGCCGGTGCAGATGACGAAGTAATCCGCCAGCGTAGTCAGCTCCGTGACCTCGATGACCTTGATCTCCTCACCCTTCTTGCTGTCCAGCGCTTTTGCCGCAAGGACCGCCAATTCTTTCGGTGTCATACAGGTTCCTCCTTCAAATATTTTATATCGTTATTTTCCTCAAGCTAACAGCCATTCCGGTATCTCTGTATCTATGATTGGCTCCGGGACCGGTTCCGGTTCGGGCGCTGGGGCCGGAACAGGCTCCGGCGCCGGTTCAGGCGTTGTCTGTACAGGGGCCGTGCTGGTTTCATCCGGAAGCTGCGGTTCCGGTTCTGCAGACGGATCAGCTGCTGTTCCATGATCGCCGCTGTTCCCCTCGTCCGGCGTCTCCGGATTCTCATTTACATGACTGGTATTCTCATTTGTATGATTGCTGCTATTGTTCGATGTGTTGGGCGTATCGGTCGTATTGGGCTTCGTTGTTGTAGTATTGCTGTTTGGATTGAGCGGCGTATTGGGCAGTATTGGTTCTTCGTTCGTATCATTGTTTTTCGGCTGGCTGCTGTCATCTTTCGGCGTTGCTGTGCTTGTCTTGTTATTCGTATTTTTATTGCTGCTGCTGTTGCTGCGCTGGCCTGACACAACAGAATTATGTGTCGTATCCCGCAGAGACCCGGTTGAGGACGCAATCGTGCCGTTTGATAAAATGCTCATGGCGTCCAGCATAGAAGTTGTGACTTTCTGCTCATACGGATTAAACCGCTCATTGACCAGCTTCACGACTTCTTTCGGATAGATGGTCACATAGGACTGCTGGGTATTTGTGGTCCTGCTCCACGCCGTCCCCCAGTAATCCCCAGGCAGCGTACAGGTATACACATCGTCCATATCCAGAGCGGAAACGCCGCTGTTCACTCCCAGCACATTGGCAGCGAACCATACGACAGATCCAAATTCCAGGTCCGTCTGTACGTTCTCCAGCGCCAGATCGATATACGATTTAATCTTTCCCCAGTTTTTCATACTCAGGCACTCTTTAATCAGCGCCTTCATAAAATTCTGCTGCACTTCCATACGCTTGACATCCCCTTCGCTGTACCGGCGGAAGCGCACCAGTTCCATTGCTTTCTCTCCGTCCAGCGTCTGCACGCCTTTTTTCAGATTGATATGCAGATTCTGATAAGGGTCGTCATACTTCATATTCTGAGGCACGTCAAACTCCACGCCGCCGATCAAATCGACAAGTTCCACGAACATGCTCAGATCAACTTTCACATAGAAGTCAGGGGCAAAGCCGACCAGCGTTTTGATCCGTTTTTTCAGAGCGTCCATGCCGTCCTTGTAGCGGGAGTAGACCGAATTGATCTTTTTAATATCCCAGCTCTCATTAATCATGGTATCTCTGGGGATCGACATGATGGACACGGCCTGATTCTTGGTATCATAGCTGGCGACCATGATTGTATCTGTATTCCCATCATCCATATCGGTTCCCACCAGCAGGAAGGTATAAACGCCTTCCTTCCGGTTTCCGGATACCGCCGGCATATCGCCGTCATAACCGTCATCCGGGTACAGCTCGCCGTCATCACTGGCTGTAAGGTCGTCCGTACTGTTCAGAGACGGATTCGGAGTGGTGGAAATCCTGTCAGTAGACGGCGTTTTCTGCTCATTGTCTGTACTGGGCAGTTCCGGCTCCCGAACCCACATACTGACCGCAATACCGGCTGCCGTTCCCAGGATTCCAATGCAAAGCAGGGCAACCAGCAAAATCTGGACTTTTCCGGAAGCAAAGAAAGCCTTTATCCCGCCGCCTTTTTTCTTCATCCCATCGTCTGCAAAGGGGTCTCCGATCCCCGGACCAGACCTCTCAAACGGGTCCGCCTCGATTTTTTTCTTCTCCGTGTTCCCGGAATGGGAAGCCTCACGTTTACCCTTGTAACGCCCCATGTTCTTCTATCCTTTCGCCCTAAACGTAATCTGTGACTGATCTTGTCAAGCCTCAATATCTGTCATAATGCTTTCCGGCTCTGCAACCGGCGGCAGTTCCGGTTCGGGAGGCAGTTCGGGTTCCGGCTCCGGAGTGGATGCCGGTTCCTCCGGTTCAAATATTGGCGGGATTTCTTCCGTCCCGTTCTGACTGCCGCCTTCAAAGTCCGGCAGAACCGGTTCTTCTGTATCATCAGGTTCTGCGGATGGCCCGCCGCCGGAC
>CAMWQV010000210.1 GCA_947176425.1 uncultured Clostridia bacterium | reverse complement strand
GAAGGACAGGGGTTTCTTCGAATTTTTTTTTTCGGGGGGGTTTTCGGGAAATATGCGGAAACACTTGAATTATCATGACAAATCCCAGACGCGGATGTTCATCCTCTATGACTTGGGTTCCTCCTACGGCACCTTTCTGGGCAGCGGTGTACGAGTACAGCAGGGACAGCCTATGGCTCTGCGGCCAGGAGATGACTTTTATCTGGCGGCGCAGTCCAGCCTGTTTCGTGTAAGCCTGTAAACCATGACGGGTAATTACTGCTATAACTGCTTCACGATGCGGGCAGGGGTTGGTCCCTGTCCGCACTGCGGCTATGACCCAGAATGGGACAGGGGCCGGCACCCCAATGCCCTGCCCCACGGCAGTATTCTGGCTGGCCGCTACATCACCGGCCGGGTGCTGGGGCAGGGAGGCTTTGGCGTCACCTATGTGGCCTTGGACCGACCGACAGACAAAAAGATGGCCATAAAAGAATATCTGCCCGTGTCAGCGGCATACCGGATGGCAGGGGGCGTCCAGGTGTCCGCCAATGCGGAAACCGGTGGCAGGTCTTTTTCCTACGGTCTGGACCGCTTTCTGGAAGAGGCGGAGACTCTGGCAAAATTCTCTGGAACGCCCGGTATCGTTGCGGTGTGCAGCTTCTTCCGGGAGAACGGCACCGCCTACTTCGTCATGGACTATGTGGAGGGCGTCAGCTTCAAGGTATATCTACGCAGCCATGAGGGCCGAGTGGGCTGGCAGGAAGCGGTGGATATCCTCCAGCCAGTGATGAGAGCCTTGGAGACGGTTCATCAGGCGGGGGTCGTCCACCGAGACGTTGCCCCAGATAATATTTACATTACCGGGGGCGGCGGCGTAAAGCTGCTGGATTTCGGCGCGGCCCGCTACAGCTTGGGCGATAAAAGCCGCAGTCTGGACGTGATCCTGAGACCGGGCTACGCTCCCAGAGAGCAGTATCTGAGCCGCAGCCGTCAGGGACCGTTTACCGATGTTTACTCCCTTGCTGCCTGTTTCTATGCGGCCATCACGGGGTACCTGCCCCAGGAAGCCCTGGAGCGTGCAGAGCGGGACGAGCTGGTCCCTTTCTCACGCCATGGCGTGTATCTTCCACCAAAGCTGGAGACTGCCATTTATAAAGGACTGGCGGTGGATGCGGCGGATCGGTATCAGACTATGGAGGCGTTTCTGGCAGCAGTGGAAGAGGCAGTGCCGGTACCTGTTCCACCGTCCATGCCGGAGCAGCCCCCCAATATGAACCAAATGTCTCATGCTGTGGTCCACCAAGAGTTGCCTACGCCCCCCTCCGCATCCGGCCCAGCTCCCCCTAAAGCTGGTCTCGCAGCCCGCCTCGCAGATATCTTTCGTCCGAAGCGCTCCGGCACAGAGACACTATATCGGGATGCCTGCGCCGCCTACGGCAGCGGTGACTATCAAACGGCGGTGCGACTGTTCCATCAGGCCGCCAGGGCAGGAGACAACCGGGCAAAATACTCTCTGAGCGAGTGCTTCCGCCGGGGAAACGGCGTCCCACAGAGCGCGGAATCCGCATTTCGATGGTGTCTGGCAGCGGCAAAAAACGGCAACGAGGACGCCTGGTACACCGTAGGCTGCTGTTACTATACTGGAGACGGTGTGGCCGTCAACATATCGGAAGCTGTCCGGTGGCTGGAGAAGTCAGCCGCCTCCCAAAGCGGAGCCGCTACGGCGGCGAGACGAATGTTGGAGGCCCTGCGGGCTGATGGCAGATAGCGGGCGCAGCGCCCATAGGACCAATCATAAAAGAAAGGAACCACTATGTCTTACTGCTACAACTGTTTTCGGGACTGCTCCGCTCTCGGCCCCTGCCCCCATTGCGGCTATGACCCCTCCACCAGTACGGGCCAACTCCCCCACGCCCTTCCCTGCGGCACTATTCTGGCAGGGCAGTTTATCACCGGTCGGGTGCTGGGGCAGGGCGGCTTTGGTATCACCTACCTGGCTTGGGACAACAAGGCTGGGGAGCGTGTTGCCCTGAAAGAATTTTTGCCCGATATCATGGCCGGGCGCCCCGGCGGTTCCCTACAAGTAACCGCCTATAGCGGCGACCGGGGCCAGCAGTTCCAATACGGCCTGGAACGTTTTCTGGATGAGGCGAAGACCTTGGCCAAATTTATCGGCAATCCCAATATCGCAGGTGTGCGCAGCTACTTTGAGGAGAATGGTACTGCCTATTTCACCATGGACTACATTGAGGGCATCAGCTTCAAGGCGTATCTTCGAAACCACGGCGGACATATTGGCTGGGAGGAGACGGCCCGTATCCTGCTGCCCGTCATGGATGCCCTAAGCATCGTCCATCAGGAGGGACTGATCCACCGGGATGTCACTCCTGATAACATTTATATTGAAAGCGGCGGCGGGATAAAGCTACTGGATTTCGGCGCGGCCCGGTATAGCTTGGGCGATAGGAGCAAGAGTCTAGATGTGGTGCTCAAGGCGGGCTATGCCCCTAAAGAGCAGTACACACGGCGTGGAAAACAAGGGTCTTATACCGATGTTTACTCCCTTGGCGCGTGCTTCTATATGGCGATCACGGGATATCTCCCGCCCGAATCCCTGGACCGCATGGAGGAGGACGACCTAGTCCCTCCCTCGACCCGTGGGATAAAACTTCCGCCAGAACTGGAGGACGCGATCTTATGCAGTTTGGAGGTCCAGCCCGCAGACCGCTACCAGACAATGGCAGACTTCCGTGCCGCAGTGGATGCAGTGCTGACCAGGACAGATACAGAACCGCAGCTGGAAGAAGAGCGGGAGCTGATTCCTGAACCTGAACCGATTCCTGTTCCTGAACCTGAGCCGATCCCCGAATTGCTTCCCAACGTAGAAGATGGCGTACAAAAAACGGAAGAGGATGAACAAAGGGAAATTTCGTCACCATCGTTTTGGGGACGGCTAAAAGCCATGTCAAAGACTACAAAGGGCGGTATCGCGGCATGTATTTGCTGCGTAGTTCTTGCAGGTGTGCTGGCCGCCGGTGCTTTCTCCCGAGAACCATCAAGTTTCACGGAAGACTCCCTCTCTGGCCCCGGTTATGGCACACCCAGCCATCGGGACGAGAGCGGCAATTCCTCCCAGACAGAAGAGCCGTACACCATGCCAAAGCAGTTCCCCGAAAATGAAAAAAAGACAGAACCTCCAGAGGAGAATGACGGCAGCGGTGAGGGCCGTGAAGACGATGCCACCGCTGATGTGGAAAAACCGGCGCAGCTCCCCAAGGAAGAAGAGCCGGAATCTCCTGCGGAGAGTAATAGCAACGATACCGTTGATACAGTGTCTCCTGTGGTGGAGCCGCAGGAGGAAAAGAAAACGCCTGATGCCGCACCTCGGCAGGAGGAGGACAAACGGCCGACCTCGGAACCTGCGCCATCCCAGCCCCAACCAACGGTAACGCATGAGGAAACACCGAATCATGTAACATCCCAGGAGTATAAAATTACTGTCCGATATTTGAAGCCAACGAGTGGAAGTTCATTAGCCAGCCGAAGCAAATCGGCCAGATGTGGTCTCGCGGCGGTCCAGAACAGGGTCCTGTTATTGAATGCCAGAAAGGCGGAGCTGGAGATGAAAGTAGGCGATTTGATGGGAGTAGAGACAGGCAGGCAGGAATTAAGCGGTACATACACTGGCGGGTGGAGCGATGGCAAACCAAATGGACAGGGGACCTTTATCAGCAATGAACAGACACTTTACGGAGGCACGTGGGAGGGGACTTGGAAAGATGGCGCCATAACGCACGGGGTTTGCACGTATGCAAACGGCGACTGCTATGAGGGAGACCTGGTCAGCGGATGTCCCAACGGTTACGGCAAAATGGTCTATAAAAACGGAGAACGGTACAGTGGCAGTTGGGCCAACGGGTTAAAGCACGGCGAGGGCACGCTTACCCGTGCGGACGGAAGCAGTGAGTCAAAGTCTTGGTACTATGACCGCGACGCTGAGGAAATTGAACAGGCCAAAGCTGAACTTGCCGCCCTAGAAGCGGAACTGCAAGAGGTTGATAAAGTAATTTCCGACAATATAGAGGGTTCCTTTAACTATTTTTCGTGAAATCATCCGGGAGGAAGAATATGGAGAAAAAATATTGCTACAGCTGTTTCTGTGAACGGACGGAGCAGGGAGACCTCTGCCCTCATTGCGGCTATGATCCTGCTGCCGATGCAGACAGATTCCCTCTCGCACTGCCACACGGCACCATCCTGGCGGGGCAGTTTATCACTGGCCGGGTGCTGGGGCAGGGCGGCTTTGGTATCACCTACCTGGCTTGGGACAACAAAGCTGGGGAGCGTGTTGCCCTGAAAGAATTTTTGCCCGATATCATGGCCGGGCGCCCCGGCGGTTCCCTACAAGTAACCGCCTATAGCGGCGACCGGGGCCAGCAGTTCCAATACGGCCTGGAACGTTTTCTGGATGAGGCGAAGACCTTGGCCAAATTTATCGGTAATCCCAATATTGTAGGTGTACGCAGTTACTTCGAGGAGAACGGAACCGCATACTTCACAATGGACTATATCGAAGGTGCCAGCTTCAAGGCATACCTCCGCGATCACGACGGGCGCATTAGCTGGGAGGATGCTCTCAGCATCCTGCTGCCCATCATGGACGCCTTGGACACCGTCCATCAGGAAGGGCTGATCCACCGGGATGTCACCCCAGACAACATTTACATTGAGAGCGGCGGCGGGGTGAAGCTGCTGGATTTCGGAACGGCCCGCTATAGCCTGGGCGACCGCAGCCGCAGCTTGGACGTGGTGCTGAAACCCGGATACGCCCCACCGGAACAATACATGCGCCGGGGGAAGCAGGGACCCTTTTCGGATGTGTACTCCCTGGCGGCAACATTTTATTTTGCAATTACCGGGCGTCTGCCGCCCGACTCCGTTGACCGCCTAGATCAGGATGATTTGATTCTGCCCAGCAGCTTGGGCGCTGCGATTCCCGCATATGCGGAAGATGCACTTGTTACAGCACTCTCTGTTCGTTCTGAAGATCGGTTCCAAAGTATGCAAGCGTTTAGAAACGCAGTAGCGCATGG
>CAMWQV010000209.1 GCA_947176425.1 uncultured Clostridia bacterium | reverse complement strand
AGCGGAACCGGAGCGACCGTGAACTATGCCCGGAAGATGGGCCGGGAGATTATCGTGATCGACCCCATTACCCTGCTGATCTCCCATGGGGAATCTGCGCCGTCCCCGGCGCACCCTTAACAGGCGCGGAACGCGCCTCGTACTTCCTGCGCGGATGTGCAGGAATGAGCGACCGAAGGGAGCGGAAAAGCCACGCCGCAGGCGTGTTCGACCGGACGCTCTGCGTCCGGTCCGGGGCTTGGGGGGACCCCAACAAGCGCATCGGAATATCGAAAACGATATTCCGATGCCCTGCTTGCATACGTTAGCGGAATGTTCTATAACCGCTACCTACTCTCGTCCTTCGGGCTACATCCCTTACAGTTTCCTAATAAGATTATGGTAGCACCTTAATCAGCAGAAGTTGCCCTTGTTTCAATGTCACTACCGCATATTTTCCCGGCAGGACCTCGTTGCTGATGCCGTACTGGTATTCGCAACTGATTTCCGCTTCGGCCAGTGGATATTTTGCGTTTTTGATTGTAATGCCTTGGGCGGTTCCAGAGATGTTCAAAAGGGAGAAGTAAGCATAGCGATCTTCGATTTGTGCAGGCTGGTTAGACACGATCTGCATCTCAGAAAAATCATCCAGCGCCGTGGCCGCTTTTCCCTGTGCGTCCAGCATCAAAAGCAGAGATACATTCCCCAGGGTATGATCCAGCCGTCCGCCAATGACCCCCACCAGCAGAAAATCCTGGAAGCCTCTGGACAGCGCCTCCTTCACAGCGAATACTGTATCTGTATCATCCTTTTCACAGGGCAGAATGATAGTTTCCACATCCATATGTGGGTTCTTGTAGGAATCGAAATCCCCCACAATCAAGTTGGGGACTATGCCAAGTTTCTCGCGGTGTTTCAGGCCACTGTCGCAGCAGATATAAAAGTCATCCTCTCGCAGATAGCCATGGATACGATCATATCGTTCGATGTCCGCCCCACCGATTATCACACATCGCCTCATGTTACTTGCTCATATTCCAAGCAAGTTCCCAAAACGCCAGTTCATAGCGGGAGCAGGCCACAAATATTTCCTCCAAGTGCCGAATCTGTGTCTCGGTATAATGCTGGGCCAGCCGGTCAGTTATCTCCAGCAGAAGAATGTTTGCCTCACTATAATGAGGATCGGCATAACCTCTGACCCACTCTCCATAGAAAGGATGGTCAACAGCAGCGGGATTTCGTTCCAGCAGGGTTTTGGCGATGACCTCATAACTGTAAGCGCAGGATAGAATAGCAGCCAGGATTTCCACTTCTCCTTCCTCATAAGCGACCCGCAGCATATAGGACGTGTAGGAGAGGTTATCCAATGCCATGGGCGTGGCTTCCAGTTCCTCACAGGACACAGCGAATTTTCCCATATAGCCCCGGTGAATATCCATCTCTCCCTCAGTGAGCAGGGTTACATATTTGGAAAAGAGCTGGATTGTCTCTGGACTTTTGGCCTTGGCGATGCCAAGAGCGAACACCTTGGTATATTGCTCCAGATAGAGGAAGTCCTGGATGATATAGTACCTAAACTTCTCCTGATCTAACGTGCCATTCTGAATCCCCAGCACAAAGGGATGTTCGCTGTAAGCAGCCCAAATATCCTTTGCGGCCCTTAAAAGTCTCTCCGTTGTTTTCATCACTCCGCCTCCTTTGCAAATTCTCCTGTCAAATTGAAGCTGTGCATCATGGGTCCTCTGCCTTTACCCAGGTTCAGCATGGCACCCAGTGCGCCGGAGAGGTAGTCCTTAGCCCGCCGGATAGATGTAGGTAAATCGAAACCCTTGGCCAGATTTGCGGCGATGGCGCTGGACAGGGTGCAGCCAGTGCCATGCGTGTTGGGATTGTTGATACGTCTGCCCTCAAACCACTGGCCCGCTCCCTGGCTATAAAGATAATCGTTGGCATCGTTGATGTCATGCCCACCCTTGAGCAGCACCGCACACCCGTAGGCATCCCCGATGCGTTTTGCCGCTTCCGTGATGTCCTCCCGGACATGGATCTCCATGCCGGATAAAATCTCTGCTTCCGGGATATTGGGTGTAGCTACGGCAGCCAGAGGAAGGAGGCAGTTTTTCAAAGTGTCCACCGCTTCCAATGAGATAAGCCGGTCACCGCTGGTAGCTACCATCACCGGGTCTACCACAATGTTTTTTGCCCCATGGAAGCGAAGCCGATCCGCTATTGTCTCAATCAGGCCGCAGGAGGCCACCATGCCAATCTTTACCGCGTCTGGCGGGATGTCCTCAAATACTACGTTGATTTGCTGGCCCAAAAATCCGGGGGACAGCTCCACAATTTCCCGCACGCCGGTAGTGTTTTGAGCCACCAACGCCGTAATGGCGCTCATGGCGAAAACACCGTTCATGGTCATCGTTTTCAGATCGGCCTGAATCCCGGCGCCTCCGCTGGGGTCTGTCCCAGCGATTGATAATGCTGTTCTCATTTTTGGTTCTCCTTTGCATTATTTTTATTAAGCGACGGAGAGTGGTGCCCCCAATCCGCCGCTGAACTTCGGTTTGATGCCAAACCAGAAATTCAAATAAGATCAAATTGCGCAAGATTTTCCAGATAGAAGTCCGATAGAGCGTGAATCTCCGTGTGAGCTTTCTCATGGCTGTCATAGACCGCAGCTACTGGAAAGCCCGCCTCCTTTGCTGTTCTGATAGCATAAAGCGCATCATCGAACACAACAGTTTCCGCTTTTTCTGTTCCAAGAAAATGGAGTGCTGCCTCAAATATATGTGGCTCGTCTTTACCATGTCCCACCTCATTACAGGTGAATATCTCTCCAAAATAGGAAAGCACTCTACACCGCTCCAAGGCAGCTTCCACCAAGTACCGGTCCGTGGCAGTAGCAATACAAATCTTCACTTCGTTTTGGTGGAGCCGTTCCAACAATTTTTCTACCCCAGGTTTCAAGGAAACTTCGTACCGATAATATTGCTCCAGCATAGCGTTTACACCGCTCATAATTTGATCTATGCTCAGCGTCACACCATACTCACTTTGGTAATAGCAGGCCGCTTGATGGAGGCTCATATTTTTGAATACCTCGTTCAAGTTTTCCTTCGGTTCATACCCGATGGAACGCAGATAACTTTCTCCAATCGTATCCCAAATAGACATGGAATCCAGCAGGGTGCCGTCCACATCAAAAATTGCGCCGCTGATCTTCATACGCTCACCATTTCTGCTGCCAGTTTTCGCAATTCCTGGCAGGTAGATTCTATATTATCCGCAGAGAAAATGGCAGATACCAGTGCCACACCATCTACGCCACATCCAGCCAGCTTCCCGATGTTGCCGCTGTTGATGCCCCCAATAGCCACAACGGGAACGTCCACAGCATCGCAGATGGCCCGTAGGGTTTCATTAGGCATTTGATCTGCATCCGTTTTCGTGCTGGTGGGAAACACTGCTCCCAACCCCAGGTAGTCTGCACCGTTACACACCGCGTCCTGGGCTTGCTCAACTGTGTGGACAGACACACCTAAAATGACTCCGTCCCCTACCCGGCGGCGGACATCCCCCGCCGCCATGTCCTCCTGGCCCACATGAATACCCTCCGCGCCGCAGGCCACAGCTATCTCCACATTGTCATTGACGATAAAAGGAACGCCGTATTGCTGGCACAGAGCATGAATTTCTTTCGCCTCTTGCAGAAACTCCCCATCACTCATGTCCTTCTCCCTGAGCTGCACACAAGTGACGCCGCCGCGCAGGGCTTCTTCTACCTGCTGGTACAGAGTTTTCTCTCCCACCCAAGTCCTGTCAGTGACGGCATAGAGAAGCATATATTTTTCATCGCACTTCATACTTGGCCCCCTCTCCCAACACCGCCGGGGTAAGACGGTACATCGCGTCGATGATATAGTTTCGATAGGAAGAATTACCGTCCATCTCGGTGAGCCGCTGAAAGGCGATCTCTCCGCACAGCCCCATAGCGCACACCGCCGCAGCAGCAGCTTCCAAGGGAGTATCCGGATTAGCGGTCACAAAAGCCGCTGTCAGAGCGGAAAGCTGACAGCCGGTGCCGGTGATGGCGCTCATCATGGGATGACCGTTACGGATGCAGAAAGCTCTTTCTCCGTCAACCACAACGTCGATGGCTCCGGTAATGGCGATTACCGCGCCGGTACGTTTTGCAAAGTCCTTGGCGAAGGCCACGGCTCCGTCCAGATTATCCTCCGTCACCTTGTCTGCTATGTCAGCGTCCACGCCTTTTGTGGTGCCGCTGCCCAAAGCCAGTGTCTTGACCTCGGAAATGTTGCCCCGGATCACTGTGGGATGCACCTCGTTCAACAGTTCCAGGGCGGTGTCTGTCCGCAGTTTGGAAGCTCCTGCCCCTACCGGGTCCAGCACAACGGGATGGCCCAGCTCCTTGGCCCGCTTTCCGGCGGCAAACATGGCGGGAATGGTTCGTTGGTTCAGTGTACCAATGTTGAGGTTCAGCCCACCGCAGATGGCTGTGATTTCCACGGCATCGTCCAGATCATCTGCCATGATGGGTGAACCACCGCAGGCCAGCAGCATATTAGCGCAGTCGTTGACAGTGACATAGTTGGTGATATTGTGGATTAGTGGGGATTTCTGACGGACATTCTCAAAAATTTGTTCAAACATAGCTTTTACTCCTTTGTGTTGAGAGAAAACAGCCTCACAGCGGCGCTTTCCCCGAATAATGGCGGACACAGCCGCCCACTTGGAAAGTTCGGTCGAGGCTTGCTGGCCTCCTCTCACGCCGGAACACGGCTTCCCATCGCTGTCATACGAAGTCCAGGGCGCTCCCCCTCAACTCGCTGCGGACTGACCGCAGATGCCGTTCTCACATCCTTTCATCAAAGGGCAACAAAATAACAGGAGGCACCTTAATACGATGCCTCCTGAAAAAGTACGATCTCTGATCCTATGACTTCCTCCGGCGGCATTACCCGCATCAGGTTCAAGGGTCGAAGTTGATTACTTCCTCTCAGCCTGCAAACACAAGCTCCCCTGTTATTTTGTTTTTTACATTGTAGAGCAAATTCGCGTTAATGTCAAGCTAACTGCTCAACCTATT
>CAMWQV010000208.1 GCA_947176425.1 uncultured Clostridia bacterium | reverse complement strand
TAGCATTACTGACAGCGATCATAAGCAACAGTATCCCGGCGCTTACAAGTACATTACAAGCAGTTGTTTCGCCGCTTTGGTAATTGATAAGCCCTAATCCCGCAGTAATGGGATAAATATTACTAAGGCCGTGACCAGATGCAAACGTCCCTACAAATCCATAGAAGAAAGAAAATCCAACTCCTGCCATAAAACTGCCGGCACGCTGTCCAGTGAATATAATGATCGGAAGAACAGCTACATAAACAAAAAGGTTCATTCCAATCATTTTTATGAGGGCCAGCATCATTCCCGCAAAAGAAAAGCCCGGAAAGCGGCTTATAAAAAATACAATCATGGTAAAACCAAATTCTATGACGGCCAGAATGATTGCCAAACCACCAACGGCAATCAATTTGCCGGTCAGCAATTTCCGAAACGGGATCGGAATCGTCAAAATATTTTTCAGTGTGTCATCTACACGCTCTCTCTCAATGATATAACCTGCAATCAGGGTAATGGTCGCCGGAAAAATCAGACTAAAGTTATTCCAGATAACATTGTTTGAAAAATATTCAAGGGTATGAACAGCTCCGTCCGATGCGGTTGCCATAAAGCGGGTAAGCAGAACAACTGTCAACATTGTAGCTACACCAATCCAGACAACAGAATACCGCTTTAATTTCTGGAACTCTGTCTTTGCGACTTTTAACATTGTTCTCACCTCAACTTTCATGCTTACCGTAAATCTTTACGATTGCCAGATAAGATACTGCACCAATGATAAAGACTGTCAGTACAACAATCCACAGCGGCAGGAAATAAGGCTCCAGAACGGAATATGCCGGTGAATCTGGTGAAACAAACTGCGCTGCCTGCCAGCGATAAATAGTGGGAGCAGGCAATATGTTGGAAATCAGCTTCATAGCCGGTTCTTTCGATGCAAATTGTCCGCCATACGCCAGCATATAATCAAACATCGTGTAAAAGAATGTCAGTATAATTGAAAAGATGTACGAACGGTTAAGCCAAACGATTATAATGACAACTGGCAATGTGCTGGCTGTATACAATAGGCTTGTAACAACAGAAATCCATACTTTTTCACCAATGTTTACAAATTCGCTCCCGGCCATCAAACCTCCAACCATAGAAGATATCAGTGTTGCCAGCGAATAAATCAAGCCCAAAATAAAAAGCACGGCAATTTTAGCGCTTGCAATTTTCGCTGGAGAAACAGGAATGGTGTGCAGATTTTTTAAGGTGTCGCTGTCACGCTCCATAAAAAACAGCATAGCCGCCACAATTCCTAAAACGATAGGCAGCATGACCGGTTCGCCCAGCGTTACAAGCAGTCCAAAAACAGCATCAAAGCCGGTAAAATTTCCTACACTTCCCGCCAATACCAACGCAGTGAATGGGATGGGAAATAACAGCGCCGCAAAAATCACAAAGGAAACAAAATGCTTGCGCTTTAGTTTCCAGAACTCACATTTAATCAGTTTAAGCAATCCCCTCACCCCCTGTGATCTTCATGAAGTAATCCTCCAATGTATCCTCACAAAGATGGGCTTCCTTAATGTCAATACCATTCTCTATAAGAGTGCGGTTAATCTTTGCTGTCGGCAAAGATGTGTCATACAGATACAGGTTGCAGTTATCTGAAATCCGCATACTTTTTGTTTGGAACAAACTGCCGATGATCTGCGCAGCTTTATTTGCATCCGAAACAATAAAGTGAACAAACTTTGCGTTTTTTTCTTCCAACTCTTTGAGGCTTTCTTCTTCCAGCAAAACGCCGCGGTCAATAATTCCGATGTCATCCGCCAGCAAAGAAATTTCGGAAAGAATATGGCTGGAAATCAAAATGGTTTTTCCTCTGGCATCGCACAGCTCCCGGATAAATGAACGGACTTCCGCAATACCAATCGGGTCAAGGCCGTTGATCGGCTCGTCCAGTATGAGTACTTCCGGTTCGTGCATGACGGCCAGCGCGATTGCAAGCCGCTGCTTCATACCAAGGGAATATTCCGAAAAGAGCTTTTTATCCCGGTATGGCAAATTGACAAGTTCCAAAGCGCCCCTGATGTACTTGGGGCTGTTAATGCCCCGCAGTTCTGCAAAAATTTTCAAATTTTCCGTTGCAGTCAAATTTGGATAGAACCCAGGCGATTCGATCAGGCAGCCGATGCGGGGCAGGATTTTGTTTTCGTTACCCTGCATAGGGTGTCCGAAAATTTTTACTTCGCCGGAAGTAGGGGCAGTTAATCCTAACAGCATCCTCATCGTGGTGGTCTTGCCTGCACCGTTGCGCCCCAGCAAGCCATAAATCCTGCCTTTCTTTACATGGATATTCAGATTGGACACGCTCACCTGACTTCCATATTTTTTGGTCAAACCACGAGTTTCGATCATATATTCGTCCATGTCTGTATGCCTCCTTTTGTTTTCACGCCCAGCATATCATATCAACTTTGAGATAACTCTGAGGCAACTCTGATTTTTCTCTGAGATTTTTGCGGCAAAATAGCCAATAGCAGCTTCATGTGGTATAATGGATGCAACGGACAAGGGGGGCAGCACTATATGAATGACAAAACAATACTTGTGGTAGACGATGATATGGACTTATTGGAAATGGTAGAATCTATTTTTGAGCGTGCTGGTTTTACGAATATTCTGACTGCTGTTTCAGGAAGGGAAGCTATAAAGGTGTGGAAAGACCAGCAGCCTGACCTAATCATTTTGGATATCATGATGCCGGGATTGGATGGGTTATCCATATTAAAGGAAATCCGGGAAACAAGTAATATTCCTGTTCTCTTGTTGACAGCTCGCGGGGAGGCCGAAGATCGAGTAACAGGGTTTGAAAGCGGAGCAGATGATTATTTGGTTAAACCGTTTCATCCCAAAGAACTTCTGCTGCGTGTAAAGGTGATTTTGAACCGGGCATATCCGCAGAAAAATCGAAAAATCTATTTAGAGTCTGCTGTAGTTGATCTTGAAAAAGCCGAAGTCCAGCGCGGCAGTCATCAATTTCCGCTGACAGGAAAGGAATTAACACTATTAGAAAAACTTTTTGAAAACGCGGGACGCATTGTAACAACAGGTTCTTTGTGCGGGGCGGTATGCGGCGAATTTTGGCAGGGATATGAAAGTACTTTATCAACACATATCCGTCATTTGCGGGAAAAGATTGAAGACAATCCATCAAAACCAGTTTCACTGGTCACATATAAAGGCGTTGGGTATCGGCTAAATATTAAGGGGGCGAAATAGTGAACTCCGCAGAACGGTTTTTTCGCCGCTATATATTTTCTACTATCGGAATTATAGCTCTTTTCTTAGCCGTCAATTTGCTGTTGGTAGGTATCTTTTTTATGATCGCGTATCTAAATGGTGTAGCAGATTCTAATTTCCCAATTGAGGATTTTTCCAACCATATCACTGTTAAAAATGAGGAACTAACCGCCGGTACACAAGCACTTGAAACATTGCGCAATGCTGATGCCTGGGCTATGATCTTAGATGATAATGGCACTGTTATATGGGAGGACGGCCTGCCCAAAGAATTGCCGCGAGAATATACTGCAACAGATATAGCAATGTTCAGCCGTTGGTATCTGGACGACTATCCTGTGAATATCTGGAAACGACCTGACGGCCTGCTGGTAATCGGATTTACTCCCGGAAGTGTTTTCAATCACTACATTTCAACAAGCACAGCGTATATATGGCCGCTATGTATAGGAATTGGTATTGCGTTTATCATCAATATTTTCTTGATGATTTACTTGTTTTTACGCAATGCTTATCAGATAGAAAAATCAATGGAACCGATCTTAAATGGTATTCAATCACTTTCGCAAGGGAAAGCGTTCTGTTTGGAAGAAAAGGGCGAATTGGCGGAAATCAATGCCGGACTAAATAGCGCTGGTAAATATCTGATGAATAAAGACAATACCCGTGCTGAATGGATACGGGGAATTTCTCATGATATTCGTACACCGCTTTCTATCATTTTAGGTTATGCCTGCGAAATCGAGGATAATGCCAGTCTGCCTTTATCCACAAGAAAACAGGCAAAAGCGATACAGCAAAAAAGTGAAAAACTGCGGACGCTTATTGCAGACCTGAATTTAAGTACAAAACTGGAATATTCCATGTATCCCGCCAAGAAGCAAACAATCAATATCATAGAATTAACACGGCAGGTTGCAAGCGAATTTTTGAATGAACTTCCAGAGCAATACGAAATTGAAATAGCAGAGGATAGACCCGGTTATCCCATCTTTCTAAATGGAGACGGTCCTTTGCTGTATCGGATGTTGAGCAACTTGATTGGCAATAGCATCACACACAATCCTGACGGATGTCAGATTTCAGTTTGTGTTGGGCTGAATGTAGATACTTGCTTTTTTGATATTCGTGATACAGGCTTTGGGATAGATGATAGGCGCATGATTTTGCTGAATCGCGGTACACTTATATCCAGCACACGGGAAGAAGGCAATGGTGCAGAACATGGATTTGGCCTTAAAATTGTACAGCAAATAGTAAAAGCTCACGATGGAAAAATTTATTTTTCCAGTATTGAACCGCATGGATTAAGTGTGAAAATTGAACTTCCTGCTGTCTCTCAAAGAGGAACTTTCAGCCAAATACACTAACAAGTCCAGCCAAAAAGAGCATAATAACTGGCACAACATATTTTCTTGGATGATGCCAAAGGTCGCTTTCAATTTTCCATCCCCGGATTGGGCAGTACCATTCCAGCAGGACAGAACCGGATGCACTGAGCAGCGCAAAAAGGACTGCTGTAAAAACAGCGATTCCAGTGATCCCGCTTATCTGAATTTGCCAGCTGCACAGAAAAATTGTATCCACAGTCATATTGCAGATAAAAAGGAACAGGCAGTAGGGAATACAAAACGCCTTTTGCTGTCCAGGCAAAAAGCGGACGGCCTGTTCTAACGCCGGGTTGCATGACAGCAGGATGCAAAGCGGCGTATTCAGCGAGAGGATCGCAAAACCGACTGGCAGTACAAATCTGCTTTCCATCTGACCAAATAGAAGCTGCAGGACGCAGGCGACGCCCCACATAGCTG
>CAMWQV010000207.1 GCA_947176425.1 uncultured Clostridia bacterium | reverse complement strand
GTTGTGGCGGACGAGGTGCGGAATCTGGCCAGCAAGTCCGGCGAGGCGTCCAAAAACACCGCGACCTTGATCGAAGCAACCATCGCCGCTGTCAGCGAAGGCACAGGTCTGTCCCAGGCGACCAGCCAGTCTCTGCAAGCAGTCGTAGAAAGCTCTAAAAATGTTCTCGCCGCCGTTACCCAAATCTCTAACGCGACAGAAGAACAGACCGGTTCCATGGCGCAGATCACTGTCGCCGTTGACCAAATCTCCAGCGTTGTGCAGACGAACTCCGCGACCTCTGAGGAATCTGCCGCCGCAAGTGAGGAGCTGTCCAGTCAGGCGAACGTCTTGAAAGAACTCATCAGCCGGTTCCGTTTGTCGTCCGGCGGAGGAAACTTTGCACCCCCTGCCAGCAGCCGCCGTGCCCTTCCCGCTGCGGATGACGATATGATGGGTGGGTACATGCCGGGCAGTTCTAAATACTAATCTTTTCCTATCCGCAAAAAAGACCAGCGGACGCATGAAAAACAGCGTCCGCTGGTTTTGTTTTTTATGACGTGAGCCATTCGGGGGGATTGAGGTCAAAATCTGTAAGCGCGGGAGGTTGATTTTCCGGCGGCGGTTCAGGCGCCGGCGGTTCTGCCGGGACTACAGGAACTGGTTCAGGGTCAGGTTCGGGAACGGAGGCAGGCGGCGGCTCGGTTTCCGGAACTGGCGGGGCCTCGTTCTCCGGCGGAACCGTCTCCACTTTCTCCTCCTCCGGTTCGACAATGGGATTTTTCTGTTTTGGCAGGACATTGGTCACTTTCGGAAGGCTGATGTCATCGGGGACCGTGAATTTTTTTGTTTCCAAATTCTCATGAATCAGCGTCATGACCTGTTTCCAAAGGTCAATCGCGGTGTTGCCGTTGGCGTTGATCGTGGCGGGTTTTTTGTGTCCGGTCCAGACCGCGCCCACATAATAGGGCGTGTAGCCGACAAACCAGCGGTCTTTGTCATCGGTGGTGGTGCCGGTCTTTCCCGCCACAGGCATAGAAGACATTCGGGCCGCCCTGCCGGTGCCGGACGTTACTACATCTTCCATGATATCCGTCATCCAATAGGCGGTTTTATTGGAAATCGCCTGCTCTGTAACCGGCAGGTTTTCGTACACCAGGACCTCGCCTGTATGGTCGTAAATCTGGGAGAACGTCCGCCCCTGCCGGAACGTCCCGCCGGTGGGGAATATCGTGTATGCGGACGCCATTTCCCGTGTCGTGGTGCCGATGGAGAGCTGTCCCGCGGCAAGGGGCGCGTAATCCTGGTCGGCCTTCTCCAGGTTCATATGCAGCGTTTCCGTCAAAAACCGGTACGAAACCGCCGGAGTCAGTTTGTCCAGCACCTGCGCCGCGATGGTATTCAGGGACTGCACGATGCTGTAACGGATGGTAACGCGCCCGTAATTGCTGCGGCTGACATTCATGGGATACCAGTCTGTTCCTTTCAGCTTGATATCCTTGCTGTCCAGATAATATGTATTCGGGGCAATCAGTTCCTGATCCATTGCCGGGCCGTAGACGGCGATGGGTTTGATTGACGAACCCGGCGGACGGCGGCCCAGCCTGCTGGTTGCCCAGTTCAAGCCTCTTGCCACTGTTTTCGGCCCCACGCCGCCTTCCAAGCCTACGATATCGCCGGTATAGGGGTCAATGACGGTCATACTGGATTCCAAAATCTGCCCGTCCCAGGTTGTGGGGATGTTGTCCAAATTCTGATAGACAGAATCCATTTTTTTCTGGATATCCATATCCACGCAGGAATAGATTTGATAGCCGCCGTAGTAGAGCATGGTAGTCGCCTGATCTCTGGTAATCCCGGCGGACTGCTGGAAAAAGCTGATTACGTCCTCCACAACCGCGTCAACATAGTATGGATACGCTTCCGTCCCCAGTTCCTGCTGCTGCGTGTGTCCGGAGAAAACCAGTTCCTCCTGCACTGCCTTTTGGTACGCCGCCTGATCGATATACTCCAGTTCCAGCATTTTTTGCAGGATAACCTCCTGCCTGTGCTTGTTGTTGTCAGGGAAATTATAGGGGTCATATCTGGATGGATTGTTGGTAATCGCTGTGATGGAGCAAATCTCCGCAAGGGAAAGTTCCGTCGCTTCTTTGCCGAAGTAGTGGCGGGCCGCCGCGCCGATTCCATAGCGTCCCCGTCCGAAATAGATGACGTTCAGATACCATTCCAGGATCTCGTCTTTGGAATAGTTCTCCTCCAGCTTCAGGGCGCGGCAGATTTCCGTAACTTTTCGTTTGACCGTGACCTGATTTTCCCCCGTCAGATTTTTAATCAGCTGCTGTGTGATAGTAGAGCCGCCGAAAACCGTTTCTCCGGTCACCGACGACAGCGTAGCGGCTAACGTCCGTTTCCAATCGACGCCCTGATGTTCCCGGAAGCGTTCGTCTTCAATGGCAATAAACGCTTTTTTGAACAGTTCGGGGATGTCCTTTCCGTCAATCCAGACGCGGTTTTCCGTATTCGCCAGCGTATACCACTCCACATATTCCCCGGTCTCGGGACTTTTGTAATAAATGGTGCTGGACAGGTTCACAGGCATTGCGCCTAAATCGACAATCACGGATTTGGATTCCATCAGATCATCCTGCACATAGGCAAGAAAAGTCTTCAAAAAAAGCGCGGCTGAAGCAATCCCGACCACAAGCAGCGTAAACAGGGTCAGAAACAGGATTTGTATGAATTTTACGACAGGATGCGTGGTATCTCTTTCTTCGTAGAAACTTAGAGACATTTTTTTCCTAAAACTCATAAGATCGTTCCTTCATTCTTTCCGTAGGCTTTGAGCTGAGTCTATTATATACAGGTTTGAGGGATATTTCAAGAACTTTGCTTCGATCCGCAGAAAAAGACCGCTTACCTGTCCGGCAAACGGTCCTGTTTTCCTTAAATTGTCAGAGAAAAACGCTCGCACAGCATGGTAACGGTCATGACAATCAGAAGATAATCGATCTCATACGCGCCCATGAGCTTAAAATCCTCTTTTTGATACATCTGCTTGAGCATATTGACATAATCCACATCAAAAATACCGTATTTTTTCAGCAGCGCGTCATTCAGAAAATCCTCCCCGCCGGAACGCTTCACCAGCGCGGACATCCCCGGCGCCTGGAATGGGAATTTTTTCCGTTTCAAGACCTCATCAGGCACGATTCCCGCCGCGGCTTTTTTCAGGATATATTTTTCATTGGTGCCGTTCAGCTTGTACTTATCCGGCATTTTTGTGACGAAATCCAGCACTTCCCGGTCCAAAAACGGGTGGCGTCCCTCCACGGAATGGGAGAAAAACATCCGGTCGCCGTGTTCGCCCAGCAGATGATCGGAAAGACGGAGCTTCCAGTCAATATACGACCG
Source organism: uncultured Clostridia bacterium (assembly GCA_947176425.1). Lineage (GTDB taxonomy): Bacteria > Bacillota > Clostridia > Oscillospirales > Oscillospiraceae > Pelethomonas. The sequence goes on along the minus strand of CAMWQV010000207.1, from coordinate 1,703 downwards.
CCGCCGCTGGGAACTCAGTCCCTTAACCCGGTCTACACGGATTGGACTGCTGGCAAATGCGGAAAATTGGTCAATCTCCCCCCGGACATCTTTGCTGTAGAGCTGCATATGAATCTTACGAATTTCCGGATGAATCCGCTCATACCGGAAATAGGGGTCTCCCCACAGTCTTTCGTTGATCTCGCACTCCTCGGCGGACATTCTGCCTTTCTGCATATTGCGGAACAGGTCCAGCGCATACCCCACATAACCGCAGAAAAATTCATCTGAACCCTGTCCGGTCAAAACCGCCTTTGCAGGGGACTGGCTGACCAGTTTTGACAGCAGAAACGCCGCCGCGTCATAGCTTTCTTTGACCGCCGCCTCCGCGTGATAAATGACGGACGGCAGGCTTGCCCAGATTTCTTCCTCTGCCACCTTGACGCTGTAATGCTGAGAGCCGACAGAATCGCGGATCATTTTTTGAAAGCGGCTCTCGTCCAAATCGGCGGAACTGATCTCCGCTGAGAAGGAGTAGCAGCCGTTCAGCAGATACTTGCTGATAAAGCAGGCCACCACTGAACTGTCCAGGCCGCCGGAGATATAGAATCCGATAGGCACATCCGCCACCAGCCGTCTGGAAATTGCGTTCCGCAGCAGTTCCCGCAGGGTTTCGGCGTAATACGCTTCCCCTTTGTCTTCTTCCTCTTCGGCGGAGTAGATCAAATCCCAGTATTCCCGGTTCTGAACCTCCTGACCCGGACGGACCAGCAGCATATGTCCGCCTTCCAGGGAGTAAATGCCGTCAAAAAACGTAACCGGCGACACAATTCCTGGGAAATTCATCAGCTGATCCACAGCCTTCAGATTCAGCCGCCGTTTGACGCCGGGATATTCCAAAATTGCCTTGATCTCAGACGCGAATATGATCCTGCCGTCTGTAAACGTATAAAACAACGGACAGATGCCGATATGGTCCCGGATCAGCAGCATTTGACGCAGTTCCGCGTCATAGAGGGCGATGGCAAACTGACCGTTCAGGCGGTTCACAAAATCAGGCCCATGTTCCTCATACAAATGGACAATGACTTCCACATCGGTTTTTGTCGCGAAAATATGTCCTTTTGCGGTCAGCTCATCCCGCAGCTCCTGGAAATTGAAGATTTCGCCGTTGCAGATCATGGAAACTGTTTTCCGTTCATTTTGAAGCGGCTGCATTCCGCCGTCCAGATCAATAAAGCTGAGGCGGTCAAAACCCAGCGCGGCGCCGTCCAGCATCAGCGTCCGGCTTCCGTCCGGGCCGCGGTGCCGGATGACCCGGAGCATATTTTGTACAACCGCTTCCTGGGGCCGTTCCCCGCTGCTGATATTCATAAATCCACAGATTCCGCACATCTCAATTTTTATCCTCCATGCCGTAATATAGATACTGTGCCTGCCGTTCTTCCTCATAGGCGGCGGCTTTTTCCTTCCAGACCTCGCTCAGCGCCGTTTCGTTCCGGCGGTCGGCAAGCCCCGCCTCGTCCCGCAGCACCTGCCCGATATAATGTGACAGCTTTTCCGCGCCGGACAGGTTCATATGCAGGCCCCCGTCATAGGTGTCTGTCGTGTAGTCAATACCAATCTCGTCCACAAGCTCCAGAAAATTGATATACAGCAGGCCGTTTTTTTCGGCGTACTCCTCCACCTGCTCCTCCCACTGGCTGTACCAGTAGGGATACTGG
>CAMWQV010000206.1 GCA_947176425.1 uncultured Clostridia bacterium | reverse complement strand
GCTGCAGCAGGCTGTTGTCCGTGAGGCCGCCCACCATTTCCGCCAGCGGCGTCAGGCGGGTATTGTCGAGGAAAATGGGATGGCGGCCGATGCCATCGGGCTGCGGGACGCCGCCCACCTGCTGGTCCAAGAGGACATAAATGCCTTTCCGTTTTGCCTGGGGGTCTTGGGGCGCAACGAATTCCATGATACCCCTCCTTATTGATTTGTGTTTTTTATCATTTTTATCATACTCTTATCCGCATTTCTATGCCTATCATTTTTTGCTTTCTTGTCCTCAAATTTTGCTTAATATTTCCCGTTAATTTTTTCTTGTTTTTGCTTTTTTGACGAACTCCTCCCAAGGTCTCCATCTTGGAGTCAAGTCGAATTTTTATTTTATATGGAATTATTTTCTTTTTTACCTCTTTTTTGTTGTATTTTCCGTTCAATATAGCTGACAGCCGTTATTTTTGCTATTTGTGAGCAATTAAAATTTTAGCAATTTTAGCCAATCATTTTTTGCGAATCAAAATTTTGGAACAATTTATGTCTGAGCAGAGAAAATAAAGCGGATTTTTATAAAAAAGCATCATTTTCAGTTGTCAAAAAATGCGGCTGCTCCGCCATGGCCCCTATTGCGCTTTCCTCAAAAATGTGGTAGCGTATGCCTAAGCGGGACAAAAATCAATAACAGGAGTGTCTGATAATGAAAGGAAAAATGAAAGTGGCCGTCATGACCGCCACCGGCAAAATGGACTACACGGAACGGGATATCCCTGTCCCGAAAGATGATGAGGTATTAGTAAAGCTGGAATATGTGGGCATCTGCGGCAGTGACCTGCATTACTATGAATCCGGCGCAATCGGTGATTTTATCGTAAAACCGCCGTTCGTTCTGGGGCATGAACCGGGCGGCACGGTCGTGGAAGCGGGGAAGAACGTCAAGCATCTGAAAGTTGGCGACCGGGTAGCGTTGGAGCCGGGCAGGACCTGCGGACACTGCGAGTTCTGCAAGACCGGACGGTATAATCTATGCCCGGATGTGGTTTTCTTTGCCACCCCGCCCGTAGACGGCGTGTTTCAGGAGTATGTGGCCCATGAAGCGGGACTGTGCTTCAAGCTGCCGGACAACGTGAGCACGCTGGAGGGCGCGCTGATCGAACCGCTGGCAGTGGGCTTTCACGCCGCGAACCAGGGCGGAGCTCATGCCGGACAGACCGCTGTCGTAACCGGTTCCGGATGCATCGGGCTGGTATCCATGATGGCGCTGAAAGCAATGGGCGTTTCTAAAGTCTATGTGGCGGATATTATGCAGAAGCGTCTGGACAAAGCCATGGAACTGGGCGCGGACGGCGTGATCAACAGCAGCGAAACGGACGCTGTGCAGCGTGTCAGGGAACTGACCGGCGGCGCAGGCTGCGATCTGGTGATTGAAACCGCCGGTACGGAGATCACCACACGTCAGGCAATCGCCATGACCAAAAAAGGCGCGGCAATCGTTTTGGTCGGATACAGCAAGACCGGGGAGCTGACCCTGCCTGTCAGCATGGCGCTGGATAAAGAGCTGACCATTAAGACAATCTTCCGTTACCGTCATATCTATCCGATGGCCATTGACGCCGTTGCCTCCGGACGGGTGAATTTGAAGGGTTTGGCAACGCATATCTTCGATTTCGACGATATGCAGTCCGCTATGGACCAGAGCGTCAGCGATAAGGCAAATGTGGTCAAAGCCGTGGTGAAAATCGCTAAAGATTGATTTTTTTCTGTACATAAACCAGCCGGGTACTCTGTTGTCCGGCTGGTTTTTTTGCGGAAACCAAAAAAAATTCCGCCAGTGGAACAAGTTGTGCTTGCGAAACAGGAGATAATCTATTATACTATTATATGTTGGGCAAAAATATCCCTCAACAAACACATACTACGGCTGTTCCCGCTGAAGGAAACAGTCAGAAAATTTTGGAAGGAATGAGGAACAATTTATGAGCGCATCCAGAGAAAAGAAAAAACGTCAGGAAAATCTGATGAACAGCAATCCGAAATCCGCCCGCGAAGCCGAACAGCTCGCCGCTGATAAACGTGCCTCTATGATGTACAGTATCGGCGCGGTGGCATTTATTATCCTTGCCATTGCTCTGGTGGTCTACAACTCCGGTATTATCGAACGGAATAAGACCGCAGTCACAATCGACGGCAAAAACTATACCGTGGCGGAAACCGCCTATTATTACCAGCAGTCATACCAGAGCTTTCTGAACAGCACCAACGGTTATTATACTGTGGCGTTCGGCGGACTGGATACCAGCAAATCCCTGAAAAGCCAGTCCTATGACGCCACGCGTTCCTGGGATGACTATTTCAAAGAAGAAGCGGTCAGGCAGATGCAGTTTGTCCACGCCGCGAAAAATGCAGCACAGGCCGATGGCATGAGCCTGGAAGCATCCGACATGGAAACCTATAACAGCAATCTCAACAGTCTCAAGAGCAGCGCGTCCAGCGCCGGATATTCCTATAAATCCTATCTGTCCGCAATCTACGGCGCAGTTATGACGCCTTCTGTCTTTGAAGCCTGTGAAAAAGACCGCCTGCTGGCCAGCAAGTATGCTACGAGCCATTATGACGGCATCAGCTTTACCGACGATGAGATCAAGGCGTTTTATGAGGAGCACAGGAACGATTATGATCTGGTAGACGGCGCATATGTTTCCGTTTCGGGCAGACCCGAAGCCAAGACCGACGCGGACGGCAATGCTATTGAAGCGACAGACGAAGAAATTGCAGCCGCAAAGGAAGAAGCCAAGAAAACCGCGGATGAAATTCTGGCGGCGTATCAGGAGGGCGGCGATCTGGAAACGCTGGCCCTCGGTCACGACGCGGGTTATTATGCCAATGACAAGATGACCTATAATTCTTCCGTCTACGCCGAATGGCTTTTCGACAGCAGCCGCAAAAACGGCGACGCAGCTGTAGTGGAGGATGAATCCGGCAGTCAGTACTATGTGATTCTGTTCAACAGCCGCAGCCGTGACGATGCGTTAGAGTATAATGTCCGTCATATTCTGGTCACGGAGGACAATCTGGAGCTGGCTGAGGGTGAGGAAGCCGAGGAAGGCCAGGTAAAGGCAAAAGCGGAAGAGATTTTCGCGGCGTGGGACGGCACGGAGGACGGTTTTGCGTCTCTGGCGGCGGAGTATTCTCAGGACCCGGGCAGCAAGGACAACGGCGGTCTGTATGAGGACGTGGCAAAGGGCACTATGACCACGGCTTTCAACGACTGGTGCTATGAGGCAGGCCGCAGAACCGGCGATACCGGCATCGTTGAGACGGATTACGGCCAGCATATCATGTACTTTGCCGGCTACGGCGATACGGAGTATTGGCACTACGCCTGCGAGAGCGATATGGTTTCAGACGCTTACAGCATCTGGTACGACGAGACCACAAACAGCGTAACGTCCGAAGTCAATGCAAGCGGCATGAACGCAATCGGCGCGTGATACGCACAGTCCCGGAGGCAGTCAGTCTTCCGGGACTGTTTTTCATAAGGAGGAACAGAATGACAGAGCGTTTTTTGCGGAATGAAATGCTGTTGGGACCGGCGGCAATGGAACGTCTGGCAGCAGCCCATGTGTGCGTTGTGGGACTGGGCGGCGTCGGCAGCTGGGCCGCGGAAGTGCTGGCACGGTCCGGCGTGGGGGAACTGACTTTGGTGGATGAGGACTGTTTCAGCGAGAGCAACATCAACCGGCAGTCAGGCGCGCTCAGTTCGACGGTTGGACTGCCGAAAGCCGAAGTTTTAGCGCGCCGCGTTGTGGATATCAACCCCGCCTGCAAGGTCCATCCCTTGAAAATGCGGTATGACAGGGATACGGAGGCGGCGTTTTTCGGGGCGTTCGATTACCTGGCGGACGCAATCGATCTGGTGGCGTGCAAAGTGGACTTGATCTGCCGGACGCTGGAACGAAACATCCCTGTCATATCGGCGCTGGGTACCGGAAACAAGCTGGACCCGTCCAAACTGGAAGTAACGGATTTAAGCAAAACTTACGGCTGTCCTCTGGCACGGGTCATGCGCCGGGAACTGGGACGGCGCGGAATCCGGCATTTGAAAGTCGTATACAGTCCGGAGGAAGCGGTCCCCTGCGCCCCGCTGGAAACGCCTCCCCCTGGACGCCGCAGCGTGCCGGGCAGCGTTCCCTGGGTGCCTCCGGCGGCGGGCGTGCTCATGGGCGGCGCGGTCGTGATGGATCTGGCCGGGGACCTCATAAATGAAAAATTAAACGAAAGGACATAAAAACCATGAAAATCAGACAAGCGGAAGAAAAGGATATTGCAAGACTGGGCAGTTTGCTGCTGCAAGTCTGCCGGGTACACAATACGGGCCGTCCGGACCTGTTCCGGGATGGCGGACGGAAATATGATGATGAAGAACTGCGGGAACTGCTGCAAGATCAAGACCGTCCGATTTTAGTCGCCGAGGACGAAACCGGCTGGGTCGCGGGCTACGCGTTCTGTGTGTACCAGTACCATAAAAACGAAGGTTCTTTCAACGACATGACGACGCTCTATCTGGACGACCTCTGCGTGGATGAGTCCTGCCGCGGTACGGGCGTGGGGAACGAGCTGTATCAGGCGGTGCTGGACCTGGCGCGGCGCACCGGCTGCTATAACGTCACGCTGAACGTGTGGTCCTGCAACCCCGGCGCCATGCGGTTTTATGAGAAATGCGGCTTGCAGCAGCAGAAAATCGGGATGGAGCAGATTCTTTAATTATTTATAAATTGCACAAAAATACCCCTGACCTTGCATGATACAAGGACAGGGGATCGTTGTTTTGTCCGCAAGACAGCTCAGTTAATAACCTTTGCGCAGATTCTCTACTTCCTCATAAGTGAGACCTGTAATATCCACAATATCATCAATGGACATCTTCTTTTGCAGCGCGTTTCGGGCAATTTCTATGTTCCGCTCAGATATGCCCTCTTGTCTGCCCTTTTGGATGCCTTTTTGTTCTGCATAATACAACGCCTGTGCCTCGTCATGCCTGGCCTTCTCCCGGAGCCGTTCCAGTTCCCGAAACTCCGGCGACGCTGTGATGGTATAGTACTCATTAATTC
>CAMWQV010000205.1 GCA_947176425.1 uncultured Clostridia bacterium | reverse complement strand
CTATTCGCAGTTGTTGTAAGTTTTTGGCTCCTACACACTTTAAAATTCAGACTCCTTTTTTCTGTATTATGATACTTTTAAGGTGGGAAAATTGGCTTTACTAATGTCTCTTATCGGTCACACCCTCTCTGGGATTCTTAATTGCGGCCTGTGCCGCGGCCAGCATTTCATAGCAATCGCCACGGAGCCTTCCACCGTTCCGGATTGCAACTTTTGTCTACCCGTTTTGGATAGTATACTACGTGCTTGCCTATTTTGCGTCATATGGCGCCCAAATTTCTGAAAGGTCCGACATTGTCGCTTCGCGTCATTGCCAATCTGACGAAAAATCTAACTACGCAATCTGCGCACGTCCAGATACGAAACAGGCTCTTAAAACATATAGACGAAATCAGGTATTTTCATAGAATCCTTGGAATCCCTGATGTCTTTCTTCTCCAACTTAACTTCCGGCTGCTGCTTGAATGCAGCCACCGCACACACCTTTTTTATGCCGTCGAAAAACGACTCATCCTTCCAAAGTTCATCGAGCTGCCCCAACAGCTCGGGTATGGATGCAAAGCCGTAGTCACACACATTGGAGGAATTATCAAATAAACAATAATATGTATCTGCCGATGGGCGTCGCTCCGGAAATGTAAAAGCTTCTTGATTTTTGCAAACCCATTCATACAGCCGCTTCTCTTCGCTACTCTCAGTCCAACTCATATTCGTTCCTCCAATCATCCACATCACAAAACTCCGGTTGCTCCTCTTTGTACAGCACCAAATTCTCCAGAATCAAAACATCCATCTCTGTACGCATAAAGCAGCGATAAGCGTCTTCCGGCGTGCAGACAATTGGCTCCCCTCTTACATTAAACGATGTGTTGATTATAACCGGGCAGCCTGTTTTCTCTTTGAAATCCCGAATGATATCGTAATAGATGCTATTGTAGCTTCCGTCTACGGTTTGAATCCTTGCACTGTAGTCCACATGGGTTACGGCAGGAATATCGGATCGTTTCATGTTCACAACAGGAAGCATATCACCGTCACTTTTGGCTAAGCATGACTGAAGATCAAAGTCAACACAGTGCCCCGCATCCACATTTGCACACAAGAGCATATATGGACTGTCTTGGTCCAGTTCAAAATAGTTTGAAACATCTTCTCGCAGAACCGATGGTGCAAATGGACGGAAAGATTCACGATACTTGATTTTCAAATTGAGTCGAGACTGCATATACTCTGATCTCGGGTCAGCAAGGATGCTTCTTCCGCCCAAAGCTCGCGGTCCGAATTCCATGCGTCCGCAAAACAATCCCACCACCTTTTCTTCTGCAAGCAGAGATGCCGCTGTTTCCGCTATATCCTTTGCTTCATGATACGGGTAAGCGTGCGTTCCACAGAAAGATTTGATCTCTTCTCCGCTGTACTGGGGACCCAAATAGCTGCCTTTTTGGGAGTCATGCCTTCCATCCACATGGCGTTCCCGGCCCAGCATTTCATAATAAACATATAGTGCAGCACCCAAAGCACCGCCGGCATCACCGGCTGCCGGTTGAATCCAAATGTTCTTAAAAATCCCGCTTTTCAGCAGTTTTCCGTTTGCCACGCAGTTTAATGCTACGCCGCCTGCCATGACCAAAGAATCCAGGCCCTGCCCATAAGCTTCTTTCGCGTGCCGTGCGATCTTGAGAATAACTTCTTCCGTAACGAGCTGAACAGAGGCGGCAATATCCATTTCCCGCTGGGTAATCACACTCTCCGGCATCCTTCGCCCACCGTCAAACAATTCGGACAGCTTTGCTTCATTAATCATAGTCCGTCCTTTTTGATAATCAAAATATTCGAGGTTCAGCGCGAAGGACCCGTCCTCTTTTATGTCGATGATATTCTCTTTGAGGACATTGCAATATTTGGGCTGTCCATATGGTGCAAGCCCCATGAATTTATAATCGCCGGAATTGACTTTGAATCCGCAAAAATAAGTAAAGGCACTGTATAAAAGGCCGATCGAATGTGGATAGCGGATTTCTTCCTTTAGTTCCAGGTGATTCCCCTTTCCAATGCCAATCGAAAGCGTTGTCCATTCGCCCACCCCGTCCAAGGTTATGACAACACTTTCAGCGAATGGAGATGGGTAAAAAGCAGATGCGGCATGAGAGATATGATGCTTTGTTACAAGAAATTTCGCCTTGGCCTCTGGCGGAAGCCCAATCTCTTGAACGACCAGATTGTGAATCCACAGGCGCTTGGAAAAGAGCGGATGAAATCCCGCACAGATTAAATCCTCGCTTTTCTCTCCGAGGGCCAGCAAATTTTTCATATAGCGGTCCAGCGTCAAAAAGGGATTGTCGTAAAACACAATATAATCGATATCCGTTGGGGCAATCCTTGCTTCATCCAAGCAATACTTTGCAGCGCAGGTTGGAAAAGAGGGGTCGTGCTTTTTCCTTGTAAAGCGCTCTTCCTGGGCTGCGGCGATAATCTCGCCATCAACCACCAGCGCCGCGGCGGAATCGTGATATAAACCTGAAATTCCCAGAATAATCATATATTCTCCTTCGTTGAGTCCTGTATGATGGACAAGATTTTTTCAGCAACCAGACGGTTTGCGTTTCCATAAACATGGCAAATATCCCAAAAAACTTCCCCCTGCATCTCATCAAAAATATTCGTAAAGTCATATAGCCAAGGATACTTTGGTATTTCCGGCTTTACATCCTCCATCATTTTTTCCCAAGCCCGCATATTATCTTGTTCGCTTAGCCTATATATATCGAGCTCGAATTTTGACTTGGGCTTTTTGGTATCTATTCCTGGTTGTAAAATACTATAAAAAACGATACCGAACTCTTGGCAGACCGCATGCATCATCCGCTCATTTGCGAGCCAGTGTAACGCTAAATTATCTTCATGGCACTCCCCCATTGAAAATAGTCCGTTGGATTTCGTTTTATTCGTTTTAATATACGGGAGAGCTTCCATACTGAGAGCCATTCTTTCAAATACTGTTTGCTGATAAGGGTGTGTAAAGAGATGATTTTTCACTCCACAAAAATCGTTGATCCGGCTATAACTAATCACAATGTCCGGTTTTTTCCACACCACATCTCGAATTAGGCGAATCAACTCCTGTGAGGATATATTTCCCCCTGTCGCTGCCATGGTGCATTCTATCTTGATTCCGGCTTCCTGCGCAAGCTCCAGCAGCCAGGCAGGCCACGATTTCTCCAAATACAAATGATAATCTGAGGTAGAACCGCCTAAAATGGCGAGCTTCAAAGCGTTTTCGTCCTCCGCACAGTTCCTTACAACTGGATTTCCCTCAACGTCGGCATAACCCAAATGCGTATCCAAAATATAGCTGCGACTCAAGTAACTTGCACCGCCAACACCACGAACAAAAATATTCTCTGGAAGACCAGATTTCCGCATAAACGCTATTGCATCTTCTTCATCTTCAGGCAGCGCCCAAACCAGGAAAGTAGAAAAATCCTCATAACAAAGGTCATATGCAGAAATAACCCGAGGATTTTTTAAATGTTCACCATTTACTTCTGTAGCAACACGTCCTCCGGAAATTCCAAGAGCCTCCATTACCAAAATGACATTCAATATGTAGGGAACATCATTTGAGAAGAAATAAATTTGTTTTCCTTCTGACAAAACATGACGAACATAAAACAAAAACATGTGGGATAGACTTTGCACGTAATCTCCATTTGTACGTTTTATCATGCTCGCTACCACAAAAAAGTCTGGATGAAAGTGATAAATTTTGGAAAAGCCTTTTACTTCCAAAAGGTTTCTTACATCTTTTACATCTTCTGGATTAGCGATTGCAATAATGATAGGCGTCGTCTTATCGACCGCGTTAAGCCTTTCCGGAGTAATAACGACGCAGCCGTCGTCCATCCAATCCCGTCTTTTGCTGCTTCTGGCACAATAGCAGGCAACTTTCACGCCGCATCGTGCAAAAAATGCTCCCAATCTTTTGCCGCCTTCACCTGTTCCATAAATCAAAAATGATTTCGCCTGTGCTTCCGGCTGTACTTCAAAGAGTGTGTCGCCGCGCACTTTGAAAATATCCCAAATCTCTTGAAGGGAATCCCCATAAACGTCAAGCACTGTATAACCCACAGTGTCCATTTTTAAAAACTGTTCTTTGCTCAAAACAGGCTTTCCCAAATATTCGGTCCCGAGCTGTTCGTTTTCATCTTGGGCAATCAAAAATCCTTCCACGGAGATGCGGCATTCCGCGAGAAACATGATGGCACTTTTTGTGTCGCTGTTTAATCCATAAAGCAAGATTTTCTTTCCACACAGACGGCCCTTGATGCGGAAAAGATTCTCAAAAACATCTTTTCTTACATAGTGTTCCGCCAGCCAGTCACTTTTCATTATTATCATACCCCCACAAATTTAGCTGTCTGCTGTGATATCACAGCAGACAGCGGAGTATACTCCGCTGTCTAAAGATCATTGGTTACCTGATAAATAGAGGTTGCCGTTTTAGCCTCAAAACGGCAACCTCTATTTTAACTGCGTAGTTGCTTACCAGTGGCGTTTATCGGTGACGCCCTCTCTGCGGTTCTTGATAGCGGCCTGTGCCGCAGCTAACAAAACATAGCAATCGGGCTGGTACCCTTCCATCGTGCCGAATTGTAACTATTGGATGGGTTTAGACTAGTCTACCACTCAAACTATAGTTTGTCAACTACATTTTCTGCTTGCTTTAGAATTCTTACCAGTGCCGCTTATCGGTCACACCCTCTCTGGGGTTCTTAATCGCGGCCTGGGCAGCAGCGAGTCTGGCGATCGGCACACGGAAGGGGGAGCAGGACACATAGGTCAAGCCCACATCATGGCAGAACTCGACGGTAGACGGATCGCCGCCCTGTTCGCCGCAGATACCGAGTTTGATATCAGGACGGGTTTCGCGTCCCAGCTTGCAGGCCATCTTCACCAGGCGGCCCACACCGATCTGGTCCAAACGGGAGAACGGATCGGACTCATAGATTTTCCGGTCATAGTAACTGGCAAGGAACTTACCGGCGTCGTCGCGGCTGAAACCGAAGGTCATCTGGGTCAGATCGTTCGTACCGAAGGAGAAGAACACAGCATCTATTGCGATATCCT
>CAMWQV010000204.1 GCA_947176425.1 uncultured Clostridia bacterium | reverse complement strand
GCGCAGGGGCGTATAGGCTACCTTCTCGATCACCACGCCAAGCACCGTACTGACGATGATCGCCAGCAGTACGGACAGCAGCGGATGCAGATGGAACGACGTAATTGCATAAAAGGCGGTATATGCACCCACCATGATAATGTCACCGTGGGCAAAGTTCAGCAGCAGGATGATACCGTACACCATGCTGTATCCCAGCGCCACCAGTGCATAAACGGAACCGGTCTGCAAACCGTTGACGATTTGGGAAATAATCAGAGAAAAATCCATTTGCGCGGTCACTTCCTTTCTCAGTGTCTTTCTTTTCAATAAAAATTATGCGGCGAACGCCCAATGGCTGGTTCTGGAAAGACCCGGAGCCACCCATCGGACGTCCGCTGTGCAGCGGCAGATCACTTTTACAAAAGCGCGGGGAGAAGGATCGCTTCCCCCCGCGCCCAAACGGGACTTGGTTCGAGAACTCAGAGATCAATACATCTCCTTGAACTGCTCCTCACCGCCAACCAGTTCGATAATTGCAGCGGACTTGATGGGGTTATTGTACTCATCAAAAGCATAGGTGCCAGTCACACCCTCTACCCCATTGGTAGCCGCCAGAGCATCGATAACAGCCTGCTTGTACTCATCCGTACCAGCTTCCAGACCGGCATTCTCAGCAGCTTCCAGAGCGCGGCACATCAGCATCGCAGCGTCATAGGCCAGAGGCGCAAACATATTGGGGACAGCTTCGCCGTAAGCAGCCTCATAATCGGACTCAAACTGCGCTACAGACTCAGTGCCGGGAGCGTAGCCGGAGCAGTATACGGTGCCTTCCAGATCCTCGGCGGAGGCGTAATCCTTGATGCTGCCGTAGCCGTCACCGCCGACGAAGGTAGCGGTTAAACCTGCCTGGCGCGCCTGTGTGATAGCCAGACCCGCCTCACCGTAGTAAACGGGAACATACACGACATCGGGATTCTGCGCGGCAATGTTGGTGATCTGCGCCTTGAAGTCCTTGTCGCCGGTCGCATAAGCTTCTTTCGCGACGATCTCCATACCCAGCTCCCCGGCGGTCTCCTCAAAAGCAGCCATCAGGCCCTCGGAGTAGTCAACGCCCATTTCATACAGAATACCGGCAGTTTTTGCGCCCAGCTTGTTGACGGCATAATCAGCCATCTTCTCACCCTGGAAGGGATCAATGAAGCAGGCACGGAAAGCGTTGGTACGGACCCCGGCGCCGGGATCGTCAGCGTCGATCATAGTATAACCGGCAGCCGTAGCGGAAGCGGAAATCTGGGGCATATTGATCTCATTGGTTGCGTCAGCCAGCGTAATAGACGGACCGCTCAGCACGGAACCGATAACGGCAGTCGCGCCGTTGTCAATCGCAAGGTTCAGGGCGTTGACCGCTTCCACGCCGTCGCCCTTGTCGTCGTACTCCAGGACCTTGACCTGTTTGCCATTGATGCCGCCGTTTTCATTCAGCTGATTGATATACAGCTTCGCGGCGTTGTGGACAGGCTTGCCGTACTGGGCATAGTCGCCGGTGGTGTTGCCGATGAGTGCGACAACGATTTCGCCGTCGCCGCCGCCGGAGGTCTGGTTATCGCTGCCGCTGTTGGCATCTTCATTGTCACCGGTATCACTGCTGTTGGCATCGCTGTTGTCTTGGTTATCACCGGAACCAGAACCGGTATTTCCGCCGCTGTTGCCGCCGCAGGCCGCCAGGCCCAGAACCATCACCAGCGCCAGAAGCATTGCAAGAAACTTCTTCATAGCTGATTCTCCTTATACTGTTTTCCGCCGCTGTAATACATACTGTACTCTCCACGGCAGATATATGATAAAACCTAATCCCCTAAAAGTCAACTGTCATTCTATACACAATTTGTTCACGGCTTCCTATTAGCCTTTATTGCCATTTCACACAAAATCATCCACAATTTTAATAAAACCACAAGTGCCGGTCAGAATTTCGCCGCTGAATCTGCCTGAATTTATATGAGATTTTTTCATATCAGCAATCCCATTGTTCATGGATTCGCCCTAAAAAACGGTTGACAGCTGTCAAGCGTTGTGGTATCCTGTAATCCTACAGCAGACAGTGCGGACTGTGCTGCGCGCTGTCAGAAAGGAGGACAACAATGTCTCATATCACACTATCCGCCGGTGAGTGGCAGATCATGGAATGTCTGTGGGAAGAGAGTCCCCGGACACTGATGGAGATTGTACGCGCTCTGATGCCCACTACCGGCTGGAGTAAATCGACAATCGTCACAATGGTCGGACGCCTGGAGACAAAAGGCGCGCTGTCCTATACAGAAGGCCGTAAAGCCCGCCTTTACTCCCCTACGATCCCCCGCAGTCAGGCGGCGCTGCGTGAGACAGAATCCCTTCTGCGCCGTGTCTATCAAGGCAATCTCGGGATGCTGGTGAACACCCTCGCCGACAGCCGGGGTCTGACGGAAGCGGATATTTCAGAACTGACCGCGATCCTGGAAAAAGCGAAGGAGGGACAGTCGTGAGGGATATTTTCCTGACATCCTCCGCTTTGATCCTTATTATCTCCGTTCTGCGGTATTTTCTGCATGGGAAGATCGCTCCGCGCCTCCAATACGCACTATGGCTTCTTGTGGCGGCGCGGCTGCTGATTCCTGGATTCCTGTTCACTACGCCTGTGGGCATGATGGGCATAACCGAAAAACTGCCGGAAACGGTACAGGCCGCGTCTCCGGATATCCCGGTTCTGCCCCAAAGCTGGACGGCCTCCGAAAACGCCGCTGTACCCGTACAAACGGACTCCGTCTCTCAACAGACGCCAGACGCAGGGCTGACCGCAGACTGGTCCGGCATTGTCTGGAAAACGGGTATGGTTGTTACAGGCGGGACAATGCTGCTGTCCAATCTGCGCTTCGCGGCGGCACTGCGTCGGAAACGCCGCCTGCTTGCCCTCCCTGTCTCCGTGGAGACGGGACGCTTGCCGGTATATTTGGTGGAGGACCTCCCTTCCCCCTGCCTGTTCGGTTTTTTTCAACCCGCAATTTATATCAACGAGCAGGCGCTGGACCCGGCCTCCCTGCCCTATATCCTGGCCCATGAGCGGACCCATTTCCGTCACGGCGACCATTTTTGGGTTCTGCTGCGGACCGTGTGCCTGACGCTGCACTGGTATAATCCGCTGGTATGGCTTGCCGCTGCCCTGTGCCGCCGGGACTGTGAGCTTGCCTGTGACGACGGCGTGATCTGGCTGCTGGGCGAACAGCGCCGTCTGGACTACGGTGCTGTTCTGCTGCGGATGGTCTCGTCCGGCCGCCCTTCCCTGCTGAACGTGTCGACCTCCATGTCCGCCGGTAAGCGGAATCTCAAAGAACGGATTATGTTGATTGCCCAGCGTCCCCAGATGCTGAAACTGACAATGGCGGCGGTGGCACTGGTTATGTGCGGAGCTGTCACCATGACCTTTGGCGGCGCAGAGACCGTGGACAGCCGCCTGCCGGAAAATCCGCAAAATACAGAGACCAGACCGCAGGTCCTCTCCTCCGGAAGCATTACTTCTGCTGAATACACCCATTTCAGCGGTCTTTTTTCTCTTACCATGCCGGACAACTGGCCGGAATCTGTTATATACGTAGAGAGCGAAGACGGCGTGGCGTTTTTTGAAGCAAACAGCCTCTGCTGGCTGATGACGGTCGTTCCCGAACCGGTGGAATGGGTGGAAGACCGTCCGCAAAGCGGCATCCGGCTGGCGGAATTTCAATTTAACGGAGACAGAGACAACGGCGGCAGTCCCTATTTTTATATGCTGGACTGGAACCGGGAACCGGACGATACAGAGGAAAACCGTCTTCTGAACGCCTCCCTTCTGGAGCAGCGGGAAGCTCTAGCCGCCAGTTTCCGCCTTCTGGCTACCGCGGATATCTTTTCTCAGCTGGTCCATTCTTCCTATGAAGCCAACCTGCCGTTAGCCATTACTTATCTGCCCTATTTGTCTTGGAACAACTACAGGACCTTGTACGGTGAGGACGCGCTGTGCTCCCTGCTGTCGGCGGTCAGTCAGTTCGCCGGCACAGGTGAGGCGGACTGGGGCCAGTACCACGATATCATGTCTAACCGTACAGACAGAGCCATTGAAGGAACTTCCAAAGAAGCCTATCAGGAAATGATCTGGAGTCTTTACCGGAACAATCCCAGGACTTTTGTGTCTGTACTGGACAGTATTTATCTGACGGAAAGCGAACGCGCCAATATGCTGTATTGGTCCCGTATCGCTCTGCCCGAACTTCTGGACGGACAAGACCCCGCCGCCGCGTCTGACCAGGAAATCCATGATATCCTGACCGCCGCAATTCCCCCCGCGTTTCCATAACCGCCAGCCGCCGTGTTTTCTATGGCGGCTGGCTTTTTTGCGTTTGCCTCTTGACAAATATATCGTCCCGTGATATATTAAATACATCGCCGGACGATATATCGGCGAAATAATATATCGGGAGCTGTGATATTATGAAAAACAGAAGACGGAATTTTGCCCTGTGCGGCGCAATCTGCGGCATAATCTACATTGTAAATCTATACTGTCCCCTGCCGGATTTCCTGAGAGGCTTTGCGCTGGGACTGGCGATCAGCTTTCTGCTGCTTGCCGCGCTTCCGGATAAAGTGCTGGAGAGGCTGCGGAAATTAAAAATGAAAGCGGGAATGGATGCGCTGTGGATAACAAAAATCAACCGCTGACAGAGGCTGTTTTCTATATCCTGCTGGCGGCCCGGAAACCGGTACACGGCTACGGCATTATTCAAGAGATTGACGAGATGACCGGCGGACGGGTCCATCTGGGGCCGGGTACTCTGTACGGCGCAATCAACGCCCTGCTGGAAAAGGGCTGGCTCGTCCTCTACAGCGCGGAAGCTGGTTCCCGCAAAAAGAAAGAATATATGATTACACCGGCTGGACGGGCCGCGTTTTCCGCCGAAATGGAGCGTCTGCGGGAGCTGACAGCCAACGGTGAAAAAATGGAGGAAGGCACATGATACGATTCAAGTTGACTTATGACAAAGACTTAGAGCAGAACTGGCTCAATGACCTCTGCCGGCAGGGTTGGGCTATGACTGGTTTTGCTGCCGGTTTCTTCACCTTCACCCCCTGCCAGCCGGGAGAATACATCTATCAAATTGACCTTCTGCCCGG
>CAMWQV010000203.1 GCA_947176425.1 uncultured Clostridia bacterium | reverse complement strand
GTATGGAAGCCTGCCTGCCCCTGTACGGCCACGATATGGGCGATGATCCGGAGGGAAAAGAAATCCCGATTTTCGCGGTGCCGCTGGCAAGGTTCGCCGTCAGCTTTTCCGAGCAGAAGGGCGATTTTGTGGGCCGCGAGCCTCTTGCTAAGCAGTATGAAGCGTTCAAGCGTATTATGGGCCGTGATTTCAGTGACCTGAGCGTCCTGCCCCGCAGAATTATGCCCATTACCCTTTTGGACCGCGGCGTCATGCGGCAGGGAATGCCCGTGTACAAGGGAGACAAACAGATCGGTTTTGTCACCAGCGGTACGATGGTGCCCTATTACCGTCACGAGGGCGAGGGCCTGCAAACGGTTATTCTGGATGAAACCGCAAAGCGTTCGATTGGTCTGGCTTATGTGGACAGCGACACTTTGGAAGATGACGAAGTACAGGTAGACGTTCGCGGACGCCGTCTGAAAGCGGTTATCCCGCCGTATCATATGCGTGTGGACGCGCCGCCCTTTGCCCGTCCGATTGTCTACCGTCCCGCCGAAGAAGAAGCGGCAGCCGTCTCCGGCGACCGGAAGCCGAAAGTCCTTGACCTGATTAACCGTGCTGTTGACAACCATCTCTGGCGTCAGGAACGCTGCGTGAACCTGATTCCCTCTGAAATGACCGCGTCCCGTGCCGTGCGTCTGCTGTGCGCCAGCGACCCGTCGTTCCGTTACGCGGAGCATAAGAAAGTCAAGAGTTTTTATGACGCGGATGTCTTCTATTATCAGGGGACCGAGTTCATCGACGAAGTAGAGCAGCTGTTAGTGGAGGAAATGAAAGCGTTCCTGGGCTGCGCCGAAGTCGAAACCCGCTGCATCAGCGGTCAGATGTCCAATACCGCCGTGTTCTCGTCCCTGATGGACTGGAAAAACCGTCTGGACCGGAAGCATGACGCCAAACGTCTGGGCTATATCATGAACAACCATATTATCAAGGGCGGTCATCTTTCCGCACAGCCGATGGGCGCGCTTCATGACTATATCGCCATTGATCCCGTTACCGAGCGTCATGCTCTGGTGAATTTCCCGGTCTGCAAAGACAATATCTATAAGATCGACGTTGAGGAAACGAAAAAAGCGATCATGCAGTACCGTCCTGAGTTGATCGTGTTCGGCAAGAGCATGGTGCTGCATAAAGAGCCTGTCGCGGCAATCCGGCAGTTTGTTGACGAACAGAATATCCCCACGACCATCATGTATGATATGGCGCACGTTTTGGGCCTGATCGGCGACTATTTCCAGAAGCCTTTCCAGGAGGGCGCGGAAATCGTGACCGGTTCCACTCATAAGACATTCTACGGCCCCCAGCGCGGCGTGATTGGTGTGAATTATAAGAAAGGCGAGCTGAAATACGGCCTGTGGGAGACCATCGAAAGCCGTGCGTTCCCCGGCAGCGTCTCCAACCACCATCTGGGTACACAGCTGGGCCTGCTGATGGCGGCGTATGAGATGAACCAGTTCAAGGACGAGTATCAGAAAGCCGTGGTGAATAACGCCAAGAGCTTCGCCAAGAGCCTGAAAGCCGCCGGTCTGGATGTGGCGGGCGACCCGGCGATTGATTACACCGAGACCCATCAGGTTATCGTGAATGTCGGCTACGGCACCGGCCCTGATGTGGCAATGCGTCTGGAGCGGAACAATATTATCTGCAACTATCAGGCTACCCCGGAAGAAGAAGGCTTCACCGCGTCCGGCGCGCTGCGTATCGGCGTCAATGAAATGACCCGTTTCGGCTTTGGCCCGGAGGAGTTCGACAAGCTGGCGCAGATTATGGCGGACTGCATCCTGCGCGGCAGGGAAGTGGGCGAGGATATCGCCAAACTGCGCGAGGGCTACCGTGAGATGCGTTACTGCTTCTCTGAGGACGACGTGACTGCGGCGCTGGATACTCTGGCGAAGAAAAGCGGCATTTGATTTTACCGGTCCGCGCAGTCCGGACAGCAGCCCGGACTGCGCCCCCATATAACATTTAGGAGGAATAAAACATGAATTTTCCGGCTGAATTAAAGTACTCGAAAGACCATGAGTGGGTCAAAGTGATCGACGACACAACCGTTCTGGTAGGAATCACCGATTTCGCGCAGAGCGAGCTGGGCGACTTGGTGTTTATCAATCTGCCCCAGGTTGGCGACGAGGTGGCAAAAGAAGAATCCTTCTGCGATGTGGAGTCCGTGAAGGCGGTCAGCGATGTGATGAGCCCGGTGGACGGCGTGATTGCGGAAGTCAATACCGAGCTGGAGGACGAGCCCCAGCTGCTGAACGAAGAACCCTATGAAGCCTGGATCGCTAAAATCGATAACGTGACCGCTTTTGCGGACCTGATGGATGCCGCGGCTTATGAGGCGTTCGTGGAGAAGAAATAATTCAACGTCCCGCGCTGTTGATACGGGAAAGGAGTGAGCAAATGGGAACCTATGTCCCGAATACCCAGGAACAAAAGGAAGCGATGCTGGCTGCTGTAGGCGTGAAAAGCGTACAGGATTTTTATGCGGGCGTACCCCAGGAGATGCTGGTGGACAGTCTCGCGCTGCCGGAGGGCCTCAGTGAGCTGGAGGTCCGGCAGAAGGTAACGGCTATGGCGGCTAAAAACCGGGTTTACGGAACCGTCCTGCGCGGCGCGGGCGCGTACCGGCATTTTATTCCCGCGGTGGTAAAGAGCGTGGTCAGCCGTGAAGAACTGGTGACAGCGTATACCCCCTATCAGGCAGAAATCAGCCAGGGAATTCTCCAGTCTATTTTTGAGTATCAGACCATGATCTGCGCCCTGACCGGGATGGAAGTCTCTAACGCCTCCGTATACGACGGCGCGTCTGCCGCCGCGGAAGCGCTTGCCATGTGCCGCGACCGCAAAAGAAACCGGGCTTATGTATCCGCCTGCACGGACCCGCAGGTGATCGAGACGATGCGGACGTACTGTTTCGGTTCCGGTATGGCGCTGGAAGTGCTGCCGGAAAAAGATGGACGTACAGATCCGGACGCATTACAATCCCTTGCCCCTGACACGGCCTGCGTCTATATCCAGCAGCCGAACTTTTACGGTAATATGGAGGACGCGAAAGCGATTGGCGAGGCGGTCCACGCAACGGGCGCGAAGTATATCATGGGCTGCAATCCCATTGCCCTTGCCGTGATGGAGACGCCTGCCGCGTGCGGCGCAGATGTCGCGGTGGGTGAGGCACAGCCGTTAGGTCTGGATATCGCTTTCGGCGGTCCGTATCTGGGCTATATGGCGGCGACAAAAGCGATGTTCCGCAAACTGCCGGGGCGCATCGTGGGGCAGACCCATGACGTGGACGGCAATACTGGCTATGTGCTGACTTTGACAGCCCGTGAGCAGCATATCCGCCGGGAAAAAGCGTCCTCTAATATCTGTTCCAATCAGGCGCTGTGTGCGTTTACCGCGGGCGTTTATATGACCGCGATGGGCGCCGGAGGACTGCGGCAGGCGGCAGCGCTCTCCATGTCGAAAGCACATTATTTTGCGGACCAGCTGGAGAAAGCCGGCCTGAAACGGCTCTACGGCGGCGAATACTTCCATGAGTTCGTCACAGAATGCGCGAATGCGGAGAAAATTCTCAAAGCGCTGGAGGCACAGGATATTTTGGGCGGCCTGCCTCTGAACGGCAATAAGATTCTCTGGTGTGTGACGGAACTGGTAAGCAGGGAAGAACTGGACAGAGTGGCGGCGATTGTAAAGGAGGCGTGCTGATATGAAACTGATATTTGAAAAAGGCGCACCCGGTCAGCACCTGACGCTGATGCCCGCCTGCGATGTGCCGGAAGTGAAGCTGTCACAGTCCCGCGCCGAGCCGCTGGAACTGCCCCATGTGTCCGAAACAGAACTGACCCGCCACTATACGGCGCTGGCAAAGCGTGTCCACGGCGTCAACGATGGATTTTATCCCCTAGGTTCCTGCACCATGAAATACAACCCCAAGATCAACGAGGATATGGCGGCGCTGCCCGGATTTACACAGATACATCCGCTTCAGCCCGCAGAGACGGTGCAGGGCTGTCTGGAAGTATACGCGGAGTCGGAAAAACTGCTCTGCGAAATCACCGGCATGGACGGCATGACGTTCCAACCGGCGGCAGGCGCGCACGGTGAGTTTACCGGCCTGCTGCTGATTAAAGCGTATCATACCCACCGGCAGGATACCGCCCGGACAAAAATCATTGTTCCGGATTCCGCCCACGGTACGAACCCCGCCTCCGCTGTGATGGCAGGGTATACGGTGGTCAATATTCCTTCTAATAAGGACGGCTGTGTGGATGTTGACGCACTGCGGAAGGCCGTGGGTCCCGATACTGCCGGTCTGATGCTGACCAACCCCAATACCGTCGGCATTTTTGATAAAAATATTCTGGAAATTACAAAAATCATCCATGAGGCGGGCGGCTTGTGTTATTATGACGGCGCAAACCTGAATGCCGTTATGGGCGTGGTGCGTCCGGGCGATATGGGCTTTGACGTGATCCACCTGAACCTGCACAAGACGTTTTCCACCCCCCACGGCGGCGGCGGTCCCGGCGCGGGCGCGGTAGGGTGCAAGGCGATTTTGAAACCGTTCCTGCCCGGTCCTGTAGTCGAGGCAAAGGACGGCGGCTGGCAGCTGGTCCAGCCGGAACACTCCATCGGCAGAGTGAAGAATTTTTATGGCAACTTTGCGGTGGTTGTGCGTGCGCTGACCTACATTTTGACGCTGGGCAAAGAGGGCATCCCCGAGGCGGCGCAGAACGCGGTCCTGAACGCCAACTATATGATGAAGAAGCTGGGCGAAAAGTATACGATGGCTTATGAAGGCCCTTGTATGCACGAGTTTGTCATGACGCTGCAAGACCTCCATGACGAGACCGGCGTGTCTGCGATGGACATTGCGAAAGGGCTGCTTGACCACGGCATCCATCCGCCGACGATGTATTTCCCGCTGATCGTGCATGAGGCGCTGATGATCGAGCCAACCGAGACAGAGAGTCAGGAGACCATGGACGAAGTATGCGGCGTATTTCTGGAGCTGTGGGATTTGGCCCATACGAATCCGCAGGTACTCCACGACGCGCCGACCAAAACGCCGGTACGCCGTCTGGATGAAGTGGGCGCGGCACGGAATCCTGTCCTGAAATATAC
>CAMWQV010000202.1 GCA_947176425.1 uncultured Clostridia bacterium | reverse complement strand
CCGCATCCCATACCTCCGGCCGGATATCAAAGATGTCCTCCGGATATTTTTCAAACAACTCTCCCAGCATCTCTTTCGCCTTTTCATGGCGTTTCTCCGTAGTTTCAATTGCCGGATCCTTTTCTACCCATACGATTTTTTTAGTCAGAATATAACTGTGTTCAAAATCCAGTTCAGCCACGAGGCGGTTCAGCCGAGACAGCTTTTCCAGCTCTCCCTGCTGCTTGAAGCCAATCTCCGTCTCCAAAAACACCACCTGCATCTCCCGCATGCCTTCCCTGCGGGACACAAGTGTCTGAAGAATTTTCACCCAGAGGGGATGATAGGGTACGCTGCAGCTGCCCTCCACTATGCCCTTCTCCCATTGATTCTGCTTCAACAGCCTGGAGTCATTCATCCAGTCCAGCCGGAAAAAGCCTCTCTCCGCCAGTGAATGGTCCTCCATGCGAATGGCTGCTTCCGTACACATCAAAATGGTTCCGTACAAAAGCTGTTCCTGAAACACTCCTTCCACTACGGCGGCGCTTCCCGCCTCCACCAGAGTGCGGTTTTCTCCATACTTCTCCAGATAATCCATATATTGCCGGTAATACTCCCGGGTCTGCTCATAATCCTTCAGGTTACTGTAGAGTCTGGCCGCCACAAGGCAGTAAAAAGCCCGGGTGGGTACCATTACCTCCAATTCCAGATAAGGTGTCTCCTTCAACGCTTTCTCCAGCCATACTCTTTCCTCCTCATACCGCTTTTCCATCTCCAGAGAAATCAGAATATAGGCATAAAGGGCTCCTACATGGGAGGGCGCATAGATGATCTTTTCTTCCGCATGCCGCCTCCAGTCCTCTATTCCCTCTTTACATGCCTCTATGGTCTTCTCATATTCTTCATCGCCGAAATATTCCTGGGCCAGCTGGCAGGACCATCTGGGGTCCCCCGGCTGCTCCCTGCGCATCTCCAGCAAGGGCGCCACATTCCGCATGGTATGCTGTTTCCGGTGTTCCTCATCCCGATAGGCATAGCCATAGTGGTGTACAAAATCGGAAAAAGCCTTCTTGGGCAGCCTGAAGGGCTCCAGAAACTCATGAATCTTACCTACAAAAACGGTGTCCGGCGTAAGCTCCACCATGCGGGAGGGGTAGGAATCGTCATACATCTTCCCCTGTCTGTCCCTGTAATTCCTCACCACATAGGAGGCACAGTGATACTCTTTATATTCCCCGGTCTGGAAAAATGATATGATCTCCCGGGGGTTATCAAACCATTCGTCATCGTCCAGATACATAAACCACAGTCCTTTTGCCTCCTTCAGTCCCGCATTTCTGGCCGCGGCAAAGTCATTGCACCAGGTAAAGTCTATGATCTTATCGGCATATTTCTCCGCCAGGGCCCGCTGCTCAGGATTGCAGCCGGTATCTACCAGGATGATTTCCGTAGGAAAAGCATTTTTAAAATAGAGCAGGGATTCCAGGCTCTTAGCCATATCCTCCTTCCCGGAAATCAGCATGGATATGGACAATAAAACGGGTGTATCATTCTTCATAATAGGAAATCCTTTCTTTCAATCAAGGATGGTGAACCAAAATACCCGGCTGAAACAGCCGGGTATCTGGGCAATTACACTCTGTAAGTTAAAAGTATTAGCCAAGTAAGGACAGAACGCCCTGGTTGGACTGATTTGCCTGTGCCAGCATTGCCTGGCCTGCCTGAGACAGAATGTTGTTGTTGGAGTACTTAACCATCTCAGAAGCCATGTCTGTGTCACGAATCTGGGACTCAGCGCTGGTGGTGTTCTCAACAACGTTATCCAGGTTGTTGATGGTGTGCTCAAGTCTGTTCTGAACTGCACCCAACTCGGAACGCTGTGAGGAAACCTTGGTAATAGCAGCCTTAATCTTCTCGATAGCATCCAATGCATTGCTGTCATCGGTTCCATCCATCCTGAGGCCGTTTACGCCAAGACCCTTAGCGCTCATGGACTTCAGGTTCAGAGTAATCTGGTTGTTGCTGGTAGCGTCAGCGCCTACATGCAGACCAACGGTAAGATCGCCTACCTTGTCGCGAGCATGAGCAATTTCTGCCTGATCCAGCTTAGTTACGTTGCCAACTGCATCGTACACCTTAGGTGCGTTTGCAAGTGAGAACACAGTACCCTGCGTAGCAGACTTTCCTGAGTAAGCTACAGTGAAGTAGTTATCCAGGTCATTGGCAGCAATCTTGTTGCCATCCTTGTCATAGTATGCAGCAGATACAGATGCGCACTCGCTGGCTGTGACCTTGGTTGCATTGAATACAACGGTGTTGGTGTAGTCGGTGTTAGCAGTTGCGGTCTTGTTGTAGCCGCCCACTGTCACGGTACCGAGAGTAACGCCAGCCTTGTTGTAAACGGTAAATGTTGCGCCGGTAGAGGTCAGGGAAGTCTGAGTAATATCGAACTTTGCTCCTGCCTCGCCGTTCAGGCTTGCAGCATAAGTGGTGGTTCCGGCTGCCGCTGTCTTCAGGGAGTCATCCCATACGCTGTTAGCGGTGATGCTGATACCGGAATCTCTCAGAGCCTTGAGCAGAGCATTCTGATCTGCCATATTCTCGCCGTTTACTGTAGATGCTGCGAAAGTAATTGCCACACCGGTAACAGTGTCTGCCGTAAAAGTTGCAGAACCTGCACTGGACGTACCAAAGTTCTTGTAAGAGAAAGATGTTCCTCTTGCAACACTGGAGTCACCCTTCAACAGATAAGTCTCGTTGAACTTGGTGGTCTCAGCAACACGGTCGATTTCTGTGGTCAGCTGATCGATCTCCTGCTGGATGGCTTTACGGTCAGACTCAGAGTTGGTGCCGTTAGCTGCCTTAACTGCCAGCTCGTTCATTCTCTGAAGCATGTCATGCACTTCGGTAAGTGCACCTTCTGCTGTCTGCACTGCGGAAATACCGTCCTGAGCATTTGCGGAAGCCTGTGTCAGACCTCTGATCTGCTTTCTCATCTTCTCGGAAATAGCCAGACCTGCTGCATCATCTGCTGCACGGTTGATCTTGTAACCGGAAGAAAGCTTCTCAGTGGACTTTGCCTGAGCTGAAGAAGTCAAGCCAAGCATTCTGTTAGAGTTCATTGCTGTTAAGTTGTGTTGTACTACCATACTATATTCCTCCTTGAATATATTTTACTGCATCCTTGCAGTCATGTTTGCAACGGCAATGTCCGTGCAGGGCTCGCACTTCCCATTACATTCACTGCCCCGTTCCCAGCCCTTCCGGTTGTGCGATACCGTCCGGTCTGAGAAGTAAGAAAGCTTTTTGTGTGCTTTTCTTGATAAATATATCGGATTGTTTTTTGATTACTTTAGACCTGTTACAACTTTTTTTGAAATTTTATTGAAATTTTTTGTTCGTGTACCTGAACATCCCTGAGACATGAAAAAGGCGGCGCAGCTTTGCTGCACCGCCCTGAAATCTCTGTTATTACTGAAGTAGGGAGAGTACACCCTGGTTTGCCTGGTTTGCCTGAGCCAACATTGACTGACCTGCCTGAGCAAGAATGTTGTTGTTGGAGTAAGCAACCATCTCCGTAGCCATATCCGTGTCGCGAATCTGGGACTCAGCGCTGGTGGTATTCTCAACGATATTATCCAGATTGCTGATAGTATGCTCAAGCCTGTTCTGAATAGCACCCAGTTCGGAACGCTGTGCAGAAACCTTGGTGATAGCGGCCTTAATCTTCTCGATAGCATCCAGTGCATTGCTGTCATCGTTTCCGTCCATCCTCAACCCGTTAATACCCAGCCCTTTTGCGTTCAAGGACTGAAGATTCAGATGAATCTGATTGTTGCTGGTAGCATCAGCGCCCACATGAAGGGAGAGCGCCAGAGTGCCGACCTTGTCTCTCATAGCATTTATTTCTGCGGGATCCAGCTTTGTCACATTGCCTACCGCATCATATACCTTGGGAGCATCCGCCTTAGCCCAAACCGTGCCGATGGTACCGGACTTGCCTGCGTAGGAAGTAGTAAAATAATTATCCAGATCATTTACAGCAATCTTGTTGCCGTTTACATCGTAGTATGCCGCAGATACCGACTGACTCTCACTGGCCTTAACCGTGGTTGCATTGAATACAATCGTATCAGTGTAGTCGGTGTTAGCAGTTGCAGCCTTATTATAACCGCCCACAGTGATGGTAGCGATGGTAACACCTGTCTTGTTGTAGACAGTAAATGTTGCGCTGTCTGCGCTCAGAGAAGTCTGAGTGATATCGAAGCTTTGCCCTGCCTCCCCGTTCAGTTTTGCAGCATAAGTTGTGGTCGCAGTCGTCGGTGTCTCCAGCGTGGTATCCCAGATGCTGTTGGCGGTAATGCTGATACCGGAATCTCTCAGAGCCTTGAGCAATGCGTTCTGGTCAGCCATATTCTCACCGTTTACGCTGGCTGCGGCAAAGGTAATCTTCGTGCCGGTCACAACGTCTGCCGTAAAGGTTGCGCTTCCCGCAGAAGACTTGTCATAATTCTTGTAGGAATAGGTTGTTCCCCTCGCAACGTTTATATCGCCCTTCAACAAATAAGTCTCATTAAACTTGGTAGTCTCAGCCACACGGTCAATCTCTGTGGTCAGCTGATCAACTTCCTGTTGGATAGCTGTGCGGTCTGACTCGGAATTAGTTCCGTTGGCAGCTTTAACAGCAAGCTCATTCATTCTCTGGAGCATGTCATGTACTTCGGTAAGTGCGCCTTCTGCTGTCTGCACTGCGGAAATACCGTCCTGTGCGTTTGCAGAAGCCTGTGCCAGACCTCTGATCTGCTTTCTCATTTTTTCGGATATTGCCAAGCCTGCTGCATCATCTGCTGCACGGTTGATTTTGTAACCGGAAGACAACTTCTCAGTAGACTTTGCCTGCTTCTTTGATGTAATTCCCAGCATTCTGTTAGAGTTCATCGCTAATAAATTGTGTTGTACTATCATTTTTATTTCCTCCTTGAATTTACCAGCGTCCCTGCTGCTCTAGTCTCCTTTTTCCGGTTCATTCCGTTGAAACCTTTGTTAGCCAGCCTGTCTGACTGCCTGTCTGATAAATATATCGGCACCTTTTTTTATTACTTAACCCCTGACAACAAAAAAACTGGCAAAATTCGCAAAATAATACGAACATGCCAGTTTTTCGTTATTTTTTCATTATTTTTTATTGTCGTAGAACTGTGATGACGCATAACC
>CAMWQV010000201.1 GCA_947176425.1 uncultured Clostridia bacterium | reverse complement strand
CTTCTATGGCGATCTGGCACTGCGGCTGCTCCCCATCCAGGACCGGCGCTTTACCCGGCAACTGATGGTTTGCTTTCGCCGGGAAAAGCATCTGTCCGCACTCGCCAGGGACTTTCGGGATTTTGCCATGGACTATTTCGGACTCTCTGCTTTACAGGGGGAGAATGTCCCAGTCCATACGCCGGAGGTCTGAGAGCAGCAGATGCCCCTCCAGAATGGATGGCTGTCCGCACAAGAGCTTTACCGTCTCTGCGGCCTGAACAGCCGCGCAAAAAGGCGGTGTAAAAGGCAGGCTGGCCTGATCTCCAACGGTCTCGCTTTTGGCATAAAGACGGTGGAGCAGTCCGCTGCCCGGAGGTACCACCGCTATCTGAGCGAACCAGCCCCGAATGGCCCCATGGACCAAGGTTACTCCAGCTCTGGCACAGGCGTCCTCCAGGATGAGCCGGGCGGGAATGTTGTCCAGAGCGTCCAGGACCAGGTCCTGCCCTGCCGTCAGATCAGCGGCGTTGGATTCGTCCAGAAATATCTTTACTGCCCGAATCTTTACAAGGGGGTTGACCGTCTCCACACGCTCTTTGGCAGCGATGGCCTTACTTCTGCCCAGCAGTGCCGGGGTGGAGAGGATCTGCCTGTTTAAGTTGGATGGCTCAAACACATCCCCGTCCACGGCGGTGATCTCCCCCACGCCCATGCGGGCCAGATATTCGATGAGATACCCGCCCAGGCCGCCGCAGCCCACCACCAATACCCGCTTAGCGGCAAGGGTTTCCTGCTCCTCCGCTGAGACGGCGGGAATATTGCGTATATAGCGCTCCTCCATTTCTGATACCTCCTTTTCGTTTTATCCAGTATAACTTGGCTTCCGTTTCTTTGCAAGACCGAAGCTTTCTATAATTGACAGGAGAAAATATAATGCTGACTGTAAAAACACCGGAAGAGGCTTTTGCGCTGATGGAGGATGCTTTTCCTCCCTGCCCAAAAGGAGAGAAAATACCCCTGGGGACGGCCTTAGGGCGGGTTCTCTTCCAGCCGGTGACGGCCCAGGAGTTTGTTCCCGGATTTGACCGCTCCACGGTAGATGGCTTCGCCGTCCGCTCGTCCGATACTTTTGGCTGCTCCGATGCGATTCCCGCCATTCTCACCCTACAGGGAGAGGTGGTTATGGGC
Organism: uncultured Clostridia bacterium; assembly: GCA_947176425.1. Lineage (GTDB taxonomy): Bacteria > Bacillota > Clostridia > Oscillospirales > Oscillospiraceae > Pelethomonas. The sequence continues at coordinate 4,033 of CAMWQV010000201.1, read as the reverse complement.
GAGGGCGCAGGGGACACCCTGCTGCCGGACCACTGTATGGCGGTACCCACTGGCGGGGCCATCCCAGAGGGGGCCGACGCAACGGTGATGCTCGAGTACGCTGAGGACTACGGCGACGGTACCATAGGCATCTGCAAGAGTGCGGCTCCTGGAGCCAATCTGATTTTCAAAGGAGACGATGTGCGTCCCGGCCAAGTAGTTCTCCCTGCTGGAAGAAAGCTGGGCGCACAGGATATCGGTGCGCTGGCGGCGCTGGGTGTGGGGCAGGTCACGGTATGCCAAAAGCCCTGCGTGGGGATTCTCTCCACTGGGGACGAGCTGGTGGCTGTAGATACGGTTCCCGGACCAGGGCAAGTGCGGGACGTAAACTCCGCTATGCTGGCGGCGCTTGTGGAAGAAGCGGGCGCAATTTCGATATCCTTCGGCATTCTCAGGGATGACGAGACGCTGCTGGGCAAAACCCTCGACCAGGCGTTGGAGCAGTGCGATTTGGTGCTGATCTCCGGAGGCAGTTCCGTGGGGATGAAGGACGCCACTTGCCGGGTGCTGGAGAGCCGGGGGAAAGTCCTTTTCCACGGAATCGCTATGAAACCCGGCAAACCCACCATCCTGGGACAAGCCAGCGGCAAGCCGGTCTTCGGCCTGCCCGGTCATCCGGCGGCGGCATTTTTTGTGTCCCGGCTGTTTGTCCGGCATATGCTACTGCGTCTGACGGGACGCACGGTTCAGCGCCGTACGGTTCCGGCGGTACTCGCCGAGACCGTCAGCGCCAACCATGGCCGCGCCCAGTATATGGGAGTGTTCCTTTCTGAGAAGGGCGGTGTGCGTTATGCCCAACCCATCCGGGGCAAGTCCGGCCTGATCACTGCGCTGGCCAACTCCGATGGCTGTTTCTGCATCCCGCGGGACTGCGAGGGCATGGCCGCCGGGACCCCCATCGACGTATGGCCCTATGACTTGGATTGAGCCGAACGGCCCCTAATGAATTTGTTCGATAAGATATGAGGTGTTCGATATGCCGTTTCAGTATTTGACAAATCTTCCGCTGGACCAGGCGAGGGAAGATTTTCTAGCCTGCCTCCAGGAGCGGGGCTTTACCGCTTCTGCGGAAACGATTCCTGTACAAGAGTCCTGCGGCCGTATTACTGCCGGGGCCGTCTACGCAAAGATTTGCGCCCCTCACTACCCCGCCAGCGCAATGGACGGCATCGCCTTAGCGGCGGAGCGGACCTTCGGCGCCAGCGAAACCACGCCTGTGACGCTGCAAAGCGGAGAATTTATTGTGGTGGACACTGGAGATCCAGTGCCTGAGGACTGTGACGCGGTAGTGATGGTGGAGGATGTGATGTGGCAGCCGGACGGCTCTGTCCGGCTCTACGCCAGTGCAGCCCCCTACCAGCACATCCGCCAGATCGGAGAGGATATCTGTGCAGGGGAGATGATTCTCCCCTCCTATGCCACCGTTTCTCCTGCCGCTATCGGCGCCATGCTTGCCGCCGGTGTGCTGGAACTTTCCGTACTCCGCTGCCCAGTGGTGGGTATCATCCCCACTGGGGACGAGATCGTTCCGCCCACCGATTCCCCAAAGCCCGGAGATATCGTAGAATTTAATTCTTCCATCTTTTCCGCCATGCTTACCCAATGGGGCGCGATACCGAAGACGTTCCCCATTGTTCCCGACCAGAAGGAGGCAATCCGGGCCGCGCTGGAGGAAGCCCTGAACCAATGCGACATGGTATTGCTCAACGCCGGGTCATCCGCCGGACGGGAGGACTACTCCGCCTCGGTCATCCAAGAAGTGGGGGAGATGTTCTGCCATGGCATCGCCATCAAGCCCGGCAAACCGGCTATCCTCGGCTGCAAGGGTCCCAAGCCCATCCTGGGGATCCCCGGCTATCCGGTATCCGGCATTCTGGTGTTGACAGAGCTGCTCCGACCGCTGATTGAGGATTGGTTCCACAGCGCTCCAGGGGAGGTGGTCTGCCGTACAGCAACGCTGGCGCGGGCAGTGGTGTCGGGGTTGAAATACCGGGAGTTTGTCCGGGTCCGCCTGGGGGCAGTGGGGGACAAGCTGATGGCGTCTCCATTGGGTCGGGGAAGCGGTGTGGTGTCTTCCTTCATGAAAGCGGACGGCATTCTGGAAATTCCTCAGGGCGTGGAGGGCTATGAGGCAGGAAGCACTGTTCAGGTGCGGCTGCTGCGCAGCGCCGGAGCGCTGCAAAATACTCTGGTGGCCATTGGCAGCCATGACCCGCTTCTGGATGAAGCGGCGGACTTGCTCCACCTGTCGGACCCCTCCTTCTACATGAGCTCCACACATGTCGGTTCCATGGGAGGAATCATGGCAGTGCGCCGTGGAGAGACACATCTCGCCGGTGTCCACCTGCTGGACGAGCGGGACGGCAGCTACAATCATTCTTTTATTAAAAAATTCTTCCCCGCTGGAGGCGTCCGGCTGGTAGAGTGCGTGGGCCGGACCCAAGGGTTAATGCTGCCTAAGGGCAACCCTTTGGGGATCCGGGAATTTGTGGACCTGAACCGGGAGGGACTGCGGTATGTGAACCGGCAGAAGGGTTCCGGCACCCGGATTCTTATGGACTATCTCTGCAAGAAGCATGATGTCAATCCCCAGCACATCTACGGCTACAACAGGGAGGAGTTCACCCACACCTCCGTGGCCGCGCAGATCGCCGCCGGGACCGCCGATGCCGGTATGGGCATTTACTCGGCTGCAAAGCTCTATGACCTGGACTTTTTGCCGGTCTGCATGGAGCAGTACGATCTTCTGATCAGCGACACTGCTTTTGATACGCCCATGGTACAGCGGCTGCTGGAGATTTTACAGAGCGATGCTTTCCGTAACCGCATTGAAAAACTGGGTGGATACCAGCTGGCGAACCCCGGCAGGGTGCGCAGGGCGTTTTGACCGGTATGGACTACACCGATGCAGCTGTGATTGGGGCAGGGGTGCTGGGGTGTTTTACCGCACGGGCTTTAGCCGCTTATGACCTGCAAACCACCGTGTTCGAGACCAGAGAGGATGTGTGTACCGGCATTTCCCGTGCAAATACCAGCATCATTTATACTGGCTGCGATGCCAGGCCCGGCACCCAAAAGGCGGCGCTGTGTGTAAAAGCCAACGCCGGGTTTCAGTCCTTGTGTGGAGAGCTGGGGGTTCGCTTTTCAAGGTGTGGTTCTCTGATGGCCGCCTTTGGCCCCAAAGGTGCGCAGCGGCTGGCACGAAAGCTGGAGCAGGGATGCATGAACGGTGTGCCGGGGCTCCGGCTGCTGGGGCCGGAAGAGGTGTATGGTATGGAGCCAAATCTTGCCCCCGGCATAACGGCGGCGCTCTACGCGCCTGGTACCGGTACAGCAGACCCGTGGGATCTGTGCATTGCCGCCTTCGAGAACGCCCGGCATAATGGGGTGCATTTCCGCTTTTCAGAGAAAGTGCTGCGTATGGAGCGTACCGTTTCCGGTTATCTTCTGGAAACGGAGAAGGGGTGCTGCACCGCAAGGGTAGTGGTTAACTGCGCCGGCCTTCAGGCGGATGCAGTGCGGGAAATGATAAAAATTCCCGCCATCCGCATTTTTCCTACGGCGGGGGATTACCTGGTGCTGGACGATGCGGTGTCCGGCTTAATCCATCACATCATTTTTCAAGAGAACGAGGAAAAGGGCAAGGGCCTGACCCTTGTGCCTACTGTGGACGGAACCCTGTTGGCAGGACCCACAGAGCGGGACCGGGGAACTGCGGCGGACTGGGCCACCGATCCGGAAGGCCTGTCCCTCCTGCGCACGCTCTGTGCCTCGGTGGTTCCGGGACTTCCGCTGGAGGGAGCGGTCATCCGCAGTTTTGCCGCTCTGCGTCCCCATCCCCACTATGTGCGGCAGGAGGAGGGCGTGTGGGTGGTTGATCCGAAAGCTATCCACGATTTCACGGTGCTGGAGGAGGACGGCCTCATCAGCCTTTTGGGCATCAAGACCCCAGGCCTCACCTGTGCCCATCTATTGGGCCGGCGGGCAGCAGAGG
>CAMWQV010000200.1 GCA_947176425.1 uncultured Clostridia bacterium | reverse complement strand
TACGAAGCCTGTCCCAGCTGGAACTGGCACACGAAAGTCTGGGCAGCGGATTTTTGCTGATTGTGACCGGAATAGGAATGACGCTTTTTGCCGGCAGTGATTTTTCCAGCGGCTTTATTAAGAATATCTGCTGTGCAAAACCCCGCCGCAGCAGGTATGTGCTTTCCAAAATTCTGCTGGCAGGGGTCTACAGCGGGATTATTATGGTTCTGGCAGTTCTGCTTTCCCTGCTGACTCCCGTTTTCTTTCATATGAACCCAAAAGCCGATTCCATCCCCGATATTTTAGGGTACATTGTTATGATGTGGCTGCCTCACTGGGCCTTTGCGTTAATGGCGCTGGCGCTGGTTCTGCTGACCAGAAGCACGACGTTAGGCATTGTAATGTCTGCCATTTCCGGCAGCGGACTGTTTGCCATCCTGCTGGGGACAGTGGGCGCGCTGTTTGGCTGGCCCTCTGTGGAACAGTATTTTATTTGCAGTGTTGTAGAGACGCTGTGCAAACCGCAGACCGGCGCGGCGGGCGTTATCTTGGCTTGTGCTGCCGGATGGGGGATTATTTACGGACTTGGAAGTGTGATGCTGATAGAAAAGAAGGATATTTAAGGAGGTTTTGGTATGCTGGTGGTTCTGTTGCTGACCTTTGGCGTTCTGGGAATCGCCGTGCTGCGTCTGCTGGCTTACCGGAAACAGCTGCTGGAGATGGCCCGCATTTTGGAGGAAACCCCTGCGGACAGTAATCTGTGTCTCACGGTTCAAATGTCCGGCACACCGGCGCGGCGTCTGTGCCGGGCGGTGAACGCACGTCTGGAATCAGGACGGCAGCTTCGTCTGGAGACACTGCGGGGAGAACGGGAGCTGAAATATGCGATGGCCTGCATCTCTCACGATATCCGCACCCCTTTAGCCGGCGCGATGGGGTATTTGCAGCTGCTGGACGGAGAGCCGGAACGCCGGGAGGAGTATCTGGACATTGTGAAAAGCCGTCTGGAGGAATTGGAAGAACTGCTGGAGTCGCTGTTCCTGTACACCCGCCTGCTGAATAACTCCCTGCCGCTGGAGTGCAGAAAAACAGCCGCTCTGCCGCCTTTGTGGAACGCTCTGGCGGAGTTTTACCCCCAGTTTGAAAGAGCGGGCATCCAGCCGGAACTGCGGCTCGACCAGGAAGATATGCAGATATGGGCTGATCCGGAAGCGCTGGGACGGGTTTACCGGAATCTCATCGCCAATGCGGTCCGGCATGGCGGCGGCGGTCTTACCGTTTTTTCTCAGGAGGGAGAGATCTGCTTTTCCAATCCTCTCAGCGGCGGTCCTGCGCCTGATCCCAGCTGTCTGTTTAACCGCTTCTATCAAAGCAGTCCTGCCCGCGGGAAGGGCGGCGCCGGTTTGGGGCTGTCCATCGTCCGGGAACTGATGGAACAGATGGGAGGACAGGTTTCCGCTCAGGTCACGGAAAACGAATTGCAGATCAGGCTGGCTTTTTCTCCTGTCCGGGATTTATAAACAAAAGTTTTGTTTTGTTCAAAATATGAAACGGCAAGGAACTGCATTTTATTGTCAGTTCCTTGCCGTTGTCAATTAAAACCGTTTTGCGTCAGCCGCTCCAGCAGACACTGGCAGCCTTCCTGCACATCCAGCCAGGTATCGTCAAAATTGCGTGTGTACCAGGGGTCCGCCACATCACCGGGACGGTCTGTGTAATCCAGCAGCAGATGAATTTTGTCTTCCGGGTCGCCGCCGCAGATACGGCGCATATTATGGAGATTCGCGCTGTCCATCCCGATCAGAAGGTCATAGGCAGCGTAATCGGCTTTTCGGAGCTGCCGGGCCGTTTTTCCCCCACAGCCGATGCCATGTTCCGCCAGCTTCCGGCGGGCAGGCGGATAGACCGGATTGCCGATTTCTTCCGTACTGGTGGCCGCGGACGCAATCTGGAATCCTTCTGAAAGCCCGGCTTTTTTTACCAGGTCCTTCATCACAAATTCCGCCATCGGACTCCGGCATATATTGCCGTGGCATACGAATAAAATTTTTACCATGCTTCTATATCGAAACCTCCCTTTACGGCGTTTATAAACACAGTATACTCATGATTTAAAATAAAGTCAATGGCTGTTAAACTGCTGTAATAATTTTGCCAATATAGTTGATTGCAAAAGGTCTGTATGATAAAATATATTTTGCAAGCAAAGCGTCAAAAGAGGTGTACATAATTTGATTGGGATATATTTCAGCGGGACAGGCAACACAAAATACTGTGTTGAGAAGTTTATACAGGAGTATTCTTCTGGAGCAGAGGCATTTTCTATTGAAGAAGAAAATGCTGTGCAAAGGATCTGTGAACACAGTGAAATAGTTATGGGTTATCCGGTGCAATTCAGTAATATCCCTAAAATTTTAAGAGACTTTATTACAGATAATCCGAGTGTGTGGAAAGGGAAAAAGGTTTTTATAATTGCTACGATGGGATTGTTCAGCGGAGATGGGGCGGGGATACTTGCGCGTTTGCTGACAAGATATGGTGCAATGATAATAGGGGGCCTCCACGTAAAAATGCCCGACAGTATCTGCGACGAGAAGGCGCTGAAAAGATCCTTGAGCAAAAATCGCGAATTGCTTTCCAAAGCTGAACAGAAAATCGAGAACGCTGTGCGGCAACTGAAAAACGGTCATCCGACACAAAATGGAATGCGTTTTTTGAATCATTTAGCAGGGCTGTTTGGACAGAGATTATATTTTTACAATAAGGTCAGAAGCTATTCCAATCAACTGAAGATTGATACAACCAAGTGTTTTGGTTGTGGGAAGTGCGTCTCAGTCTGTCCCATGAAAAATATATCTTTGATAGAAAAGCAAGCTGTGCCGCGCAATAAATGTACAATGTGTTATCGCTGTATCAGTCTGTGCCCGGCACAAGCAATTACATTATTGGGGAAAAGGGTTTATGAACAGTGCCGTATCGAAAAATATCTATAATGTGCGCTTGTAATTTGTGGGATAACCTGATATACTTGAAGCAAAAATACAGCTCCGCGGCAGGTGACGATATGCTGGGATACTTGAAAACCTTTTGGGAACAATTTAACTGGAACGGTCTGCTGTCTGCGCTCCAGCGGGTATTGGGCGTGCTGGTATGCCTGACAGTACATGAGACCTGCCACGGATTGGCGGCGTATGCGCTGGGCGATCCTACCGCGAAAAAAATGCAGCGCCTCAGTTTCAACCCGCTGCACCATATCGATTGGCTGGGTTTGGTCTCAATGCTGATCTGCGGGTTCGGCTGGGCAAAACCAGTGCCGGTGGATATGCGGTATTTCAAAAACCCGAAACTGGGTATGGCGGTGACTGCGCTGGCGGGACCCGCGTCCAACTTTTTGCTGGCAATGCTTGCACTGTTTCTGGCATGGGTCATTTCCGTCTGTGTACCAACAACTGAGAGTGCGTTTGTGATATGGCTGTTCAGATTCCTGCTGACAACAGCGCTGTTAAGCATTGGTTTGGGACTGTTCAATCTGGTCCCGATTCCGCCGCTGGACGGTTCTAAAGTCCTTTTTGCGCTGCTGCCGGAACAGGCGTATCTGACGCTGATGCGCTATGAGCGATTCGGCATGGCGGCGCTTTTGCTGCTGGTATGGCTGGACGTAGGGGGACAATTTCTTTCTGACGCGATTTATGCAGTCTACCAGCGGATGGCGGGATTATTCTTCTGATACGGAGGCGGACAGATGGACGGACCGGTCTATAAATTGGAACAGGTGGTACACAGCCGGGAGGGGATGGAGGATTTTGAGGGACCTTTGGACCTGATTCTGTTCCTGTTGAGCAAAAATAAGATCGAAATACAGGATATCCCCATTGCCCTGATTCTGGAGCAATACTTAGCCTATCTGGAACTCCGGCAGCAGATGGACCTGGAAGTAGCCAGCGAATTTGCTGCAATGGCGGCACAGCTGATGTTTATCAAAACGCGGATGCTTCTGTCTATTGAGGACGCGGAGGCGCAGAGCGAGATGGAGCAGCTGGTGAAAGCATTGGAAGAACGCCGCAGCAGCGAAAATTACGCAAAAATCAGGTTTATCACCGCACGTTTTGAACAGCTGGGAGAATTTGGCCGCAGTATTACGGTCAGAGACCCGGAACAGGTGGAACGGGGCGGGAAAATCTATCACTACAGCCATAAGCCTTCGGAGCTGCTGGCGGCCTGGAAAGAGATCACGGACCGCGGAGAACGCAGGCTGCCGCCGCCGCTGAGTAATTTTACGGAGATTGTCCGGCAGGAACCGTATCCTGTGGAAATGAAAGCACAGGATATTATGCGTTTGCTGCGGCAGGGAGTGAACAGTTTCCGGCTGCTGTTTCGGGGGAGCGGAAGCCGCAGTGAGGTTGTGGCTACGTTCCTGGCGGTGCTGGAGCTGTGCAAAGCGCGGATTGTCTGTCTCACAGGCAGTGAGAGCGACTGTACCGTGACGGCAACGGGCGAGAGTCTGGAAACTTTGAAGTTATAGAACAAAAGAAAAGTTTTGTTCAAGTGCATATGAGACAGGTCTTGCATATACTGTTGGAAAGGAACTACCGTATGGCACGGGAAATGAAAGAACTGGAAGCGGCACTGGAAAGCATCTTATTTGCCTCTGGGGAGCCGGTACATATCGAGCGAATCTGTATGGCGCTGGAACTGGATAAGGCGTCGGCGGAGAAGCTGCTGGGGAAACTCCGCGACTACTATGCCTTTGAGCGCCGCGGCATCCGGCTGATTCATATGGACGACGCCTGGCAGTTATGTTCCGCGCCGGAACACGCCGGTGTGATCCGGCGGGCTTTCGAGGTGCGCAGGTCCGCGAAACTCAGCCAGCCGGCGTTAGAAGTGCTGGCGATTATCGCGTACTATCAGCCTACTACCAGAGCTTATGTGGACCAAGTGCGGGGGGTAGACAGTTCTTATACGATCGGACTTCTCACAGACCGAAAGCTGATCGAGGTCTGCGGGCAGCTGAAAGAACAGCCGGGACGTCCCAGGCTTTACCGGACAACAGAGCATTTTCTGCGGTCCTTCCATCTTGGCTCTCTGGAGGAGCTGCCTCCGCTGCCGGGGATGGAAGAAGGCGGACAAATGCGGCTGGAGGGTGAGATCGAAGGAGCGGCGGTTTGATGAAAGGGGGCGGGCGTGTGTGACTGGGCGTATCATATTATGTGTTATTCTTCTGATCCTGGTATGGAT
>CAMWQV010000199.1 GCA_947176425.1 uncultured Clostridia bacterium | reverse complement strand
CTGATACCGCCACCGTCCCCCTTCCGGATCACCGGTACCGTGGCGGCGGGGGTCCTCACAGTCCGCGAGATTTTTTTCAATCCAGCCATAGAGCAGGCTGCGCACCGTGCGGCTCAGGCTCTTCAAATCCTCCACGGCCTGCTGGGTGTACTCTACCCGGTATTTCATGGCGACACCTCCAGCAGTTCGCCCACTTCCTTGTGGGTATAGGTGGCAGGAACGTCTCGGAATGTCTCGACCGCTTTTTTATAGGCGTGCAGGTCAAATTCCTCCGCGATGCGCTCCAGGACCGTCTGCCGGATCAGTTCAGAGACGGTCATCTGCTTGATACCGGCGTACTCCTTGATGAGCTGGGCGTCTGTGTCCTCCAGACGCAGAGAAATCGTTGTCATGGGGAATCCCTCCTTGGTAATACATTTTATTACTGTAATATATTGTATTATAAGTTTTCGGGAATGTCAATAAAGAAACTTCTCCCATGCCAGCGAAATGAAAAATTTACGTTGACATACTCTGCCCAAGAAATTAAAATCTGATTAGCGACAGGAAAAACTGTATAGGAGGACACGCTTTATGAAATATGCCCTGCTGATTATCGATATGCAGAACGGATTTCTGAATCCGGAATCGCCGCTGTGCATTCGTGACGCAAAAAAAACTGTTCCGGCCTGCGCCCGTGTGATCGGGGCCTGCCGGAAAAACGGAATACCAGTTATTTTTATCAACCGCGCCTACCGTCCTGACGGCAGCGATGTGGAACTGCCCCGCCGCGACGCCTGGGCCAGAGGCGGCAAACCCCTGACACCAGGCAGTACGGGTCCGCTGTCCGTAGAAAATCCGCCGGAATTTGGTCGTATTGATACAGACTATGAGATCATCAAGCCCCGCTATTCGGCCTTTTTCCAGACCTCCCTAGATCTGCTTCTGCGCCGTCTGGAAGTTGATACGCTCATTCTAACCGGTACGACAACGCCGAACTGCATCCGGACGACCTGCTATGACGCCGTTTCTTTAGATTATCATGTCGTCATAGCCGCCGACTGCTGTTCCTCCAATACGGATGCCATTCAGCAGGCGAATCTTGCGGATATGCGGAATATTGGGGCGGAGATCATCCAGTCTGATGCTCTTTTGCAGACGTTCTCTTCTGTGGACGGTCCGGTTTCTTAGCCCGCCACTGTTCCGCTTCCCGCAGCTGTACGGCGGCTTCCTGCGGAGAGATTCCCTGCGCAATCATCGGATACGGATTTTCTATTCCATTTGTCCGCTGAATTTCATAGGTGCCGTATTTGTTGATGACATCGTCGTCACCTTCGGGCCAGCCGGGTTTGCGTTCCGGCGGCAGGCTCTCATGGTCGTTTTTCATGCGTTTCACCTCCGGTCCTTAGTATGTCCCAAAACCGGCGGCTTTTTACGGCTGTCCGACCGTTGTACCGGTATAATACCAGGACAAAATATCCTGATACCCCATACCGCCTGCAGCCAGAGCATTCGCACCGTACTGGCTCATTCCTACTCCGTGTCCGTAGCCTGTTACCGAAAACGTCACGGTATCCCCTGCAAAAGATATGGTAAAACATGCGCTGCGCAGTTCCAAAATCCCCCGCAGCTTTACCCCGCTGACCGTGACCCCGCCGACAGATACCGCAGTGACAGTACCGTTCGGCTGCTGCTGGATATTGGTGAACCAGTTCGACGGACTGCCGGTCAAATCCGCTTCCGGCAGAGCGTTTTGCAGTTTATTTTTCAATTCTGAGGCGGAAAAACTGGCTGTTGAGTAATAATTTGGAACCGTATCCGCATTTTCCGGCGTCTCTACGCTTTGCAGATACGGCAGGCTCCCGCTCCATACCGCCGCCGCGTCCTGTGTGACACCGGCAGAGGATGAGTGAAATACTGCCAGCACCGGCTGTCCTTCATAGAGAATACACTCCCCATCCGTTTCCGTCACGGCCTGCCGTATTTTTTCTTCAAAAACCTGCGCATCACCGCCCCAATCGGAGGCCGCTTCTTCATAGCTTTTGAACGCCTGACAGCAGGTAATATTATCACAGGCGTCCGCATCCGGATGATTTGCGCTGCCGCCGTTGGAAATTTTATGCAGCGTATAGGTCCGGGCGGCAACTGCCTGGGCCTTTAACGCCTCCAGTTCAAAGGACGCCGGCATCTCTGCGCGTACAACGCCAATCAAATAGGTTTCCAAATCCATCTGCTGCGGCTGGCCGCCGGTCAAAACGGTAATGGCTGTGGACGCATCGTGTTTCGTTTTCTGTGTGTCGTCCGGCGGAGGCGGCGCTGCATCAACGGCCTCAGCTGGCGGGTCCGGCGCGGTGACAACTGTAGATTCTCCCCATAGGAACGGCAGAAAAAAGACAAGAAATATCAGCAGAAACGCGATTGCGACGTGTTTTCCCATTCGTATATCATCCCCTTCGCGATATCATATGAGCCGCTTGTCCCAAAAATGTCCTCAGATGTTAATATCGCCAAATCATTCCGCAAAATTTTCTGTCAGTATCTGCGACAAAATATGATGACAAACCGAATCGGATGTGATATACTGCTACAGATAAAATTTTCCCGTGAAAGGGTGTATGTCATGAAAGATTTATTGACCCGTATAGGACGGCTGTGGTGTGCCGGAGCCGTGCTGCTGGTGCTGCGCCTGCTTCAGAACCAAACCGGCTTTGAGGCGGCTACAGGATTATCGAAATCTTCTGTTCCCGGAACGCTTCTTCCGGTATTGCTGGTGATTTGCGCGGCGGCGGAGCTGATACTGTGCTTCCGTCTGCCAAAACGCAGCGCAGACTTTACCGACCTGTTCGCGCCGCCCAATCAGCAGCAGCTGACCGCCGCGGTATTGGGAAGCTTTTTGCTGGTGGCTGGAGGCGCACTGATGGCAGTAAACGCGTTTTTGCATGGCGAAATAGCGGCAGGCGCTGCGGGACTGCTGGCGATTGCCGCCGGAGCCGGATTGGTGATCCTGAATCGCCAGATTCGGGCAAAAGCAGAAATTTCTTTTGTCCCGCTGCTGCCGCTGATGTTTTTCGGCGTGTTTTTTGTTCTGGCGGTGTATCTGCCGCTGGAGGACGATCCGGTATTTCCCAGATATTATTTGCCGATTCTGTCAGCGTCGATGGTAGCCTATTCCTTTTCCCTGCTGGCCGGTTTCTGCCGTCATGAGAGCGGTCTGCGGACGTTTCTTTTTACGGCGGATATGACGGTGATTCTCTGTCTGGCCGCCGCTGCGGATGCCGGGATCGAAACCCGCCTGCTGTTTCTCGGCTGCGCGCTGGTCATGAGCGTTTATCTCTTTCTCCGCCGGGAACCGGAGGAACTTCCGGAAGAACCCGAAAAAACGGAACAGAAACAAGCAAAAAAGGCAAAAGCCTGAAAAGGTTGCAGATATTTTGTAGATATTTAATTAAGGAGCATGATTCACATGGAGATCAAAATTACAAAAACCACCGCGCCGCGGCAGAAACCGGCTGATCCGACTAAACTTGGTTTCGGAACGGTTTTTACAGACCACCTCTTTACAATGGACTACGATGCCGGGCAAGGCTGGCATGATCCTGAAATCGTCCCTCTCCAAAATCTGAGCATCCATCCCGGCGCGGCAGTATTCCACTACGGCGCTGAGGTCTTCGAGGGTCTGAAAGCCTACCGGACGGATGACGGCTCTGTGCAGCTGTTCCGGCCTGCCGATAATATGCAGCGTATGCGTGACAGCGCAGAACGGATTCAACTGCCGGATTTTGACGCGGATTTTATGCTGAACGCTGTTTTAAAGCTCGTCGAACTTGATCAGGACTGGGTTCCTAATGTCCCCAGCGCGTCCCTGTATATCCGTCCCTTTGAAATCTGCACCGATATCGATTTGGGCCTTCACGGAATCCAACACGCGAAAATGCTGATTATTCTGTCTCCTGTAGGCAGCTATTATCCCGGCGGCCTGAAACCCGTCGATATTCTGATTGAAGATAACGACGTTCGTGCGGTCCGCGGCGGTACCGGCTACGCAAAATGCGGCGGTAACTATGCTGCCGCCAACCGTGCCGCGCATAAAGCCGAGCAAAAGGGTTACAGTCAGGTTCTGTGGCTGGACGGCGTTCACCGGAAATATATCGAGGAAGTCGGCGGCATGAACGTGATGTTCAAGATCAACGGCAAAGTTGTCACGCCTGAACTGACCGGTTCCGTTCTGCCGGGAGTTACCCGCCGTTCCTGCATCCAGCTTCTGCGGGACAAGGGTCTGGAAGTTGAGGAACGCCTCATCAGTGTTGACGAATTGATGGATACCCTGCGCAGCGGTGCGCTTGAGGAAGCCTGGGGCTGCGGTACTGCCGCCGTAATCTCCCCCATCGGCAGCTTTGCTTACCAGGATCAGGTGCTGACGGTCAATGAGCAAAAAATCGGTCCCTGCGCCCAGGAGCTGTATGATACTCTGACCGGTATCCAGTGGGGCCGGATTGAAGACCCCTATCATTGGATTGTCAAAGTTCCGAAAAAATCGTAACCGGCTAATGAGAATCGTTATCAAATTAGGCACCTCTACCCTCACCCACGGTACCGGAAAACTGAATATCCGCCGGGTAGAGCTGCTGTGCAAGGTCATGAGCGACCTGAAAAATGCGGGACATGAATTGGTTCTCGTCTCCTCCGGCGCGATTGCTATGGGTGTTGGGAAGATGAATCTTACCCGTAAACCGGCAGATATCCCAACCAAACAGGCCCTCGCCGCTGTCGGACAATGCGAGCTGATGTATATCTATGACAAGCTGTTTTCTGAATACCACCATACGGTCGCTCAGGTTCTTCTTACCGGTTCCGATGTGGAGGACTCCCACCGCCGTATGAATTTCCAGAATACGCTGTTCCGTTTGCTGGAACTGGGGGCTTTGCCGGTCATCAATGAAAACGATACTGTCGCTACCGCTGAAATCGCTGTGGGCGATAACGATACCCTGGGCGCAATTGCCGCTGTGAATGCCCACGCTGAGCTGCTGGTACTGATGAGCGATATCGACGGTCTCTATACCGGCGACCCGCGGCGTGACGCAAACGCGCAGCTGATTCGGGAAGTGCGGGAAATCACACCAGAAATTTTGGCTCTGGCTGGGGATGCGGGCAGCGAAATGGGAACCGGCGGAATGGTGACGACGCTGAAAGCCGCTAAAATGTGTATGGACGCCGGGTGCGATATGATTATTACGAA
>CAMWQV010000198.1 GCA_947176425.1 uncultured Clostridia bacterium | reverse complement strand
CTCTGCTGGATGGAGAGTACGTCTGCTGCCATACCTGTTGGACGCAGAAAGGGCGCCTGTTCATCTATCAGGTGCTGAAAGAGGATGGGATACTGCCTTTGTCCGAACGAAACGAGCAAAGAGCGTCTGAGGAGTCAGTCTGGCTGTACAGCGTCTGACAGTATACAGGAGGAATCAAATGAAAGGCAGGGAAACGATAGCATTCGGGATCGATTTTGGAACGGCCAATACAGCGGTGGCAGAATGCCATATCCAGAACGGAATATCCGTAATCCAGCATGGGGAAGTGGATGAGCCATATCCTGCGCTGGCAGCGCTGCACAAAGAAAAAGCGCCTCTGTTCGGAATGGAAGTAAAGAAGCGGCGCAGCCAGCTGCAGGAGGAGGGCTATACAGTCATTTCCTCATTGAAGCCGCTGTTGGGAACCGGGCGAGTGATCCAGGCCGGAAGCCGGTCATATACAGCAGTGGGCATAGCGGAAATGTATCTAAAATATGTCCGGCAGAAAGTGGAAGAAAAATCTGGGAAGAGACTGACAGAGGCAGCGGCAGCGATCCCCGCCAACTTCCAGCCGGAGCAGCGGCGAGCGCTGCGGGAAGCGGCGGGCCGTGCCGGAATAAAGATTCTGTCGTTTATCAGCGAAGCAGCAGCGGCGTATCTATCCAACTGGGAAAGGGCATCAGGAGTAAGGAAAGCGGCAGTGTTTGACTGGGGCGGTGAGACAATAGATGTCAGCATACTGTCTATAGAAGGGCGGGAAATCCAGGAATTAGCGTCGTCGAGCCGGAGGCTGGGCGGCAGAGATATAGACGAACTGGTGGCGCGGCATCTGCATAGAGAGATCATGCGGGAAGCGCGGATACCGAAAGCGTATGAGGAAATGAGCGGTCAGGAGCGGGAGCAGATCCTGGAGCGTAGCGAGGAGGCAAAGAAGCGTCTGTCCGCCGAAGAGTCAGCTTCCGTTTGTCTGAAGAAGTACGGAGAAAAAGCAGTGATACGACAGAGCATTACGCTGGATGAGTTCCGGGAACTGCCGGCAGGCCGGATTGAGGAGGCAGTTAGAGTACTCCATCAAGCGGTGCAGAGGGCTGATATATCGTTAGGGCAGCTGGACGCCATCGTGATGACCGGCGGTAGCAGCGGGATGCAGCCGGTTGTCCAACGTTTCGAGACAATCGGAGGGGCGTATCATATTCCTGTGATCCGTTCAGAAAAAATGCAGTGGGCAGCAGCGAGCGGTGCGGCGACCCTGGCGAGTCGGCGGCCAACCTGCCATCTGCGGACAGAGCTGGGCGTACTGCTGTCGGACGGCAGTGTATACCCGATCTTTGAGGCGGGGCAGCGTATTCCCTGCGAGTCTCCGCCGCTCAGTTTTGGTGTCGTGGAGGATACGACGAACGCAGTGTTTATATTGGTGGACGGGAGCAGAAGAGAACTGAAACGCATGGCGGTGCCCGTCAAAGGATTTACAGCGGAGGGCATCCGTCTAAAAGCAGCAATCGGAGAAGATTTAGCCGCCCATATAGAACTCAGGAGTACCCATGCGGAAAATATGGGGCAGGAGGCATACATCGACGGGCTGGCTTTTTCTTATTGTATGGATTGAGGGAAAGAGAGATGGAAAGCAATATTACGCTGCGGAGCAATATATATATCAATAAAACGAACCGTTGGGATGATCGGGAATTCGTGGAGCAGCTGCGGGATTACAGCGCATTGAGCCGTTACTGCGATCCGGTAACGGGAAGAAGCGAAGTGCCGCTGACGCCTGTGCAGAAAGAGATCCTGCGTCATGGCCCGCCGAAATGTGCGCTGGAGACAGGGAGTATGTCGTGGGGCGTGCCGGTGGGGACAGAGCGGCTTGTGTGCCGCTGCGAAAAGAGGGACTGCCGTTACTATTCCGTCTGTTCTGCCGCGCCTGATTTTGAGCTGGTAGTCCGGGGACCAAATCCCGAAGCTGAGGACAATAAAAAAGAAGAGTCAGTTCCGTCTAAAATACAGGAACGTACAGAGAGGACGGAGGAGCGGAAGACTGCCTATTTCTCGCAGGAGAGCATTATAGAGGCAGGGACAGACAGCAGAATCATAGTCAATGCAGGACCTGGAACGGGGAAAACATATCTGGTAGTGAAACGGCTGCAGAAGCTGCTCCGGAACAGCAGGCCGGATAAAATGATACTGGTGCTGTGCTTTTCCAAGAATGCGGTGCAGGTGATACTGGAACGTCTGCGTGAAGAAAACGGGAGCGAGATCGACGCCATGACAGAAGAGGAACGTCTGGTAATCCGCACCTTCGATTCCTATGCAACATATATGCTGGACGATGAGCTGCCCAAAGGCTTGAACTATGACCAGCGCATAGAACTGTTTATCAGGAAGTCGAAAGAGTATCCGGATCTCCTGAGCAATGTGGAGTACTTGATAGTTGACGAGGTACAGGATACGGTAGGCGTGCGCGCTAGGATGCTGCGGGCGATGACAGAGGGGACAGACTTCGGCGTGCTGCTTCTGGGCGACCGGTGCCAGGCAATCTATGACTGGTCAACGCGTGGAAGCAGAGACTGGTTGTCCAAAGACCTGTTTTATTGGGTGGGCAGCCAGGGGTTTGAAAGCGGAGAACTAACAGAAAACCACCGGCAGACAGAGGAGCTGAGCAGACTCAGCGGTACACTGCGCCGGTCTCTGCTGCACGGCGGCGAGGAGGAACAGGAGCAGACGCTGCTGACCTGTAAAAAAGAAATAGAATCACGGTGGCCCAGCTATAAGATGGAGGAACTGCCGGAGAAACTGAGCCGGCAAAGCGATCTGATTCTGTGCAGAACGAACGGCGAAGCGGCGGTTATAAGCGGTCTTCTCTTTGGCGGACGGGAGTATGTAGAACACAGCGTTATGCAGAGCGGAGACCACGTTTCCCTGGCACCGTGGATCGGGCGGATATTAGGCGGCAGAGCAGAGCCTCTGATAAGCAAAGAAGAGTTCCATGTCCTTGCAGACAAAGAACATACAGCAGAAACAGAGGAGAAATGGGCCGCCTTGAAATCACTGGATGGGTATCCCCGCTCTGCGCACCTGCACCGAAAGGAGATGCAGGAACGTCTCAGAAGGCTGGAATCTATGCCGGAGATATGTTTGAACCATCCTGGAAACGGTGTGGTGGTATCTACCGTACATCGTGCGAAGGGAAGTGAGGCGGATCATGTCTATTGGCTGGATACGCCTTTGATAAACAGCCGGCAGAGCGGTGAGGAAGGCGTCAAAGGGGATGCGCTGAAAGCGGCCTATGTTGCGGTGACGCGTGCAAAACGCGAGATACGGTTAGTACAGATGGGAAAGGTATCTATGCGCAGTCTGAGCAATGAGCGGTGGATCAAAGTGGGATGGTCAGGAAAAAACAGGCCGTTTTGCGGCGGAATCACCATGCAGCCGGAAGATGTGGACCAGCAGTCCTGTGCTGACGGTCCGGCGGCGGAGCGGAAGCAGGAGGTGATACGCACGCTGAAGCCGGGAATGCGCGTGGAGCTGCATCTGTCATCTGATGGGTCCTGTTTTGAGATACAGTATGACGGCTTTACGATCGGGAACACGTCAGCGTCATTTATGCAGGCATTGCGGGATGGGTTTCGTATGACAAACAAGAACACCAGTATGCCGGACAGCATCGGCTCTGTCTACCTATCGTCGCTGATAACGGTGATCCAGCCGGGCAGAGCGGACAGCGGGAATATCTATCAGGAATCGGGCTGCTGGGTTGGGTATGAGCTGGGCGGATTTGCCCGTATCAATTATAGATAAAGGAAAAAAGGGGACAGGCTATGTATGAGAAGTACTACCGGGCGATGGAAACGCTGCTGGACTATATCCGGCGTGATGCGGCAGGTCCGGTAAACGAAGAAGAGATCTTGGAGGAACCGCCGCTGGAAACATATGTAAGCGGCATTCTGTGGCCGAAAAAGAGGCAGCGGAGCAGCGGTGAGAACATTGTGGACATGGCGGAAGAAGAGGAGGAAGGTGCTGCCGCTGACAGCGGTCCGGAAGAAGGCGGAGAAGATATCATCAGCGAAACCGGCCGCTATAAACCGTCGGTTATGGCGTTGTCGTTTGTTCTTCCTGCCGGTATCAACACAGTGGAAGCTGAATTTGAGGCGGCTTCCTATCAACACTATCTAAAGGAAATCGAAACGGAACAAGGGAAAGACAAACGGATAGTCCATTGCTATAAAAGACAGCCGCTGAAGACAGACAGAATGACAGTGGCACTGAACAGGGACAAGAAACAGCTGATAGCAAACGAAGTATACATGAGAGCGGCATTCCGGCGGAAATATAAGGATGGGAGCAGTATGTGGACAATATCCATAGAGAACAGCAGGCCGCACAGCCGCTCGAATATAGAGGAAAACTGCCGCGCCCTGTTTCAATGCGTCCTGAAACTGTACGGACCGTTCTGCCCGCTCAACCGCACCATCAGCGCAGTAGGAGGAGAGGACAGAAGGATACAGGATCTGCTCTGCCGTGATATCTATCAATACGCGGCGGGACACGGCTGCTCCGTCCAGTGGCCGGAGGGCGGAGAGGTGCGGGAAATCCGGAGCGAATTTCTGCCCTGTGCTTCTGTTTCCCAGATGATCGCCGCGCTTCCCACAGATACATACCGGTGTTTTCGTATGGACTATTGGAAGGATGAGACAAAGGCTTCTGCCATTGCAGAAATGCGGGAGTATATCGGAAGTTATGTACGGTGGAAAGAGACACTGGAAAAGGAAGCGTCCGGTCTGGACGGCACATATAAAGAAACGGCAGAAAAACTGATCCGTCAGATCGCCCTCTGTGCAGAGCGTCTGTATCAGGGCGCAGCTGTTCTGGAAAGCAGTCCGGAGGCATGGCAGGCGTTTGTATATGCCAATGAAGCAATGAAGCAGCAGGCCGCCAGGAAACGGAAAAAATCACCGGAAGATGTTGCATGGTATCCATTTCAGCTCTGCTATGTGATTATGTGTATACCGGATCTGGCTGATCCGTCGTCTGCATGGCATGATACGGTGGATCTGCTGTGGTTTCCAACGGGCGGAGGAAAAACGGAGGCATATCTGGGCGTGGCTGCGTTCACCATATTTTACCGGCGTTTGACGAAGGGTGAAGAGAGCGGGGGCGTAGCGGTATTGATGCGGTATACGCTCCGAATGCTGACCGCGCAGCAGTTTGAGCGGGCGGCGTCTCTGATCTGTGAATGCGAACTGC
>CAMWQV010000197.1 GCA_947176425.1 uncultured Clostridia bacterium | reverse complement strand
TTACAGGCCAGCCGGTGATTGCCGTAACAGTCCGCAATAACGACATGCCGCCCCAGGATACAGGAGAAAAAGCGGAACGGTTAGATGTCAACTGCTTTGCGGACGATGGCTCGCAGTTTGACCTGGAAATGCAGGCCAGCCGGATTCAGGAAGAAACGGACGGCAAATATCAGAATCTGAAAGGAAAAAGCATATACTATCTCTGCGACCTGCACTCCTCCCAGTCCTCCAAAGGCGTCAAACGGTACGACAAATTGGCACGGACATTTCAGGTGACGTTCTGCTCGTATACCGTATTTCCGGAGAAAACGTCCTATGTCAATTCCTATTCTCTGCGGCACGATACGGACAATGACCTGCTGTCAGACGCAATTCATGTGATCTATGTAGAACTGAGCAAGCTGCGGGAAATTATGAAGAAATCTGTGGAAGATATGACGGATTTGGAGAAATGGGCGGTATTTTTCCGGTATGCCAGCGAACCGAAGCATCGGGAGACAGTGAACAAGGTAATAGAATCGAAGGAGGCGTTGCAGATGGCAGGGGATTTGTTGATGAGCATCAGCCAGGATGAACGGGAACGTGCGGTCTTCCGCAGCCGCAGAATGTACCAGACAGATTTGGAATCGAATTTAGCAACGGCAGAGGACCGCGGAAAAAAGGCTGGCATAGAGATTGGCAGAAAAGATGGCATAGAAATCGGCAAAGCAAAACGTGAGGCGGAGATTGTGGCTGATGCTCTGAAGGT
Organism: uncultured Clostridia bacterium; assembly: GCA_947176425.1. Taxonomy (GTDB): domain Bacteria; phylum Bacillota; class Clostridia; order Oscillospirales; family Oscillospiraceae; genus Pelethomonas. The sequence continues at coordinate 4,498 of CAMWQV010000197.1, read as the reverse complement.
GAATATTCCCATAGATATGATCGTTCAATTTACAGGTCTCACCCGTGAAGAAATCGAGCGTCTGCGTAAAGATAACTGAATCGACTGTCTGCTGGACGGCGGTCATTCCTTCTTGGAACGCCTGACGGCAAACGAATAATAACCATAAAAAACAGCGCCTGTATCCGCAAAACCGCATGGATACAGGCGCTGTGTTATGATTAGATATCTCCGGCAATATCAATATTAACGCCGTCAAGCCCCACAAACGCGCCCTGACCGGCCTCGCTGCTCTCTGCGTGGGCCAGGAGCCATTTGTTGCAGGCCCACAGCGTCTTGTCCTCGCTGTTCAGGGCGGTGATCTCCGGTTTCGGACCGTTCGTCCCGCGGGGCAGTGCGACCAATACGCGGAATCCTTCTCCTGCCGCCGCGCTGCAGGGCGCATAGTGCAGCGTTGTGGCGTAGACCTCCACCAGCACGCCCGCCGGTACTTTGAACGCCTTCACTTTACCGGTGTCCAAATGTCCGTCCACGATTTCGTCCTCACGGGCCAGCAGCAGAATAAAATCTTTTGTGCCGCAGTTCAGCTCACTGTCGCGGTGATATTCCAGACAGTTCAGTTTCGTGTTGTGGCCGCTGCACCAGCCCAGCTGTACGGGCATTCCGCCGTAGGCGTTGGCGGCGATCAGGTTTGCAGCAGGCAGGGCTTCCAGTTCCGGCTGGGAGGGAACGTACTCCACGCCTTCCGGCAGAGGTGTGACGGCGGTCAGGGTATCGGTGAGGGGTTTGGTGTCGTATCCCTCCAAAACTTTCCCATAAGGGGCAAATTCCGGGTCATAAATTGAATAAATTTTCATGGTTCCTCCTCCATCATAAGTACTTGTAATATTTTATAAAACTGTTTTATATATGTCAAGAGGCAGTATGTTAAGATATCGTTAATATTAGAAAATTTGTATGGACAGACGGCAAAAAAAGGGATAAAATAGCGTTGTTGGAACAGGAACAAAAACCCTGTCCGAAACAACCATTCTTCCAGGAAGGAGTCCCATGTGATGGAACTGACGGAACAATTTATTCTGCTACAAGCGCCGAATCCCGCGGCGGCTGAAAACGGACGCAAACTGTCTAAAAAAGGCAGCTTTACCGCCCTGCAAAAGACAGAGGACGGGACCGTATACTGGTCAGACTGCAAGGGCAGCGGGAAAAACCCCTACCGCGTGTCCATCGACTGGAGCCAGCCGGACACCCCGGTCTGCCGCTGTTCGTGCCCGAGCCGGCAATTTCCCTGCAAGCACGCCCTGGGCCTGATGTTTGAACAGCTGGCGGGAAAACCCTTCGCCGTGGCGGAAATCCCCCAGGATATCGCCGACAAGCGGGCGAAACAGGCCGCCCGTGCCGCGAAAAAGGCGTCAGACGCCCCGGCGAAGCCCAAAAAGCCCAACGCCGCCGCCCAGAAAAAGAAACTGAACAAACAGCTGGAAGGTCTGGACATGGCGGAAAAAATGGTAAACGACCTTCTGTCCTCCGGTTTGGGAACGCTGGCGGGCAGTTCGGCCCAGATGTACGAAAAACTCGCCAAAGACCTGGGCAGCAGTTATCTCACCGGCCCCCAGACCGCTTTTACCAGAATCGCCCTTGCCGTGCGCACCGTGCAGAAACACCCCGACCAGGCGGACGCCGCGTATGCCGAGGCCCTGCGTATTTTAATCTATCTGCGCTCGACCATCAAAAAATCACGGGTTTTCCTGCAAAACAAACTGGATACCAACAGTTTTACTGCGGAAGACTCCGTTCTCTACGAAGCCCTGGGCGGCGTCTGGCGGCTGGAGGATTTACATGCCGCCGGAGCGTACCGGGAAAACGCGCGTTTAATCCAGCTTTCCTTTGACGTGACCTGCGACGAGGCGAAAAAAGAGTACATCGAACGCGGCTGGTGGCTGGATATCGACAGCGGCGAGATCGCCCAGACCCAGAACCTGCGGCCCATAAAAGCCCTGAAGTACGTCAAGGGCGACGACAGCCGTTTTGACCTGCTGGAAATCCCGGTTTTGTACACCTACCCCGGCGAGGGAGACCATCGTATCCGCTGGGAGAATTTTTCCACCCGCGCCCTGACCCCGGAGGAATCCGCCGCCCTGCCCGGACTGGCACAGCCGGATATCGCGGCGGCGGTCAAGCTGGTGAAAGGGACGATTAAAAACACGCTTGCGCCGAAATTTTTAGCCGTCCTGCTTCCTATCGGGCAGATCGGTCAAATCGGCGAAGAAACCGTGCTGGAGGACCCGAAGGGCGGACGCATCCTGCTCCGTGACCGCAAGGAGGACGGCCCGGACCATGCGTCAGTCATCCGTTTTATCCTTCTGCCGGACGCGCCCCCCGCCGGAAGCGCGCTTTTCGGGCTTATGTTCTACGATGGACAGGACAAGTCCCTCTGCCTGCACCCTTACAGCATCGTAACGCCGGAACGCGTGATCCGGCTGCAATTTTAAGGAGGCGTAAATCATGAACCTGCAACCGCTTTATGATGTGAAAGAACGGCTGGAATACGCCGCCATTGCCGGAACCGGCCTGCTGGGAGAAGATTTCCGCCTCCAGCGCGCCGCCGAAAATATGAAACCTCTTGCCGCTGCAAGTCCGGTATTCGGAAAAATCAGCGCAAGTTTGCAGAAACTGCTGGACGCGCCCCCGGAAGAACGTGCCGGGCTGCTGCTGGACACGCTGGCCCTGGTGGACGCGGTGGCGTATACGCAGGCGAAATCCGGCGCGTCCGGCGACCTGGAACCGCTGGAGTATCTTGGGAGCGGAACCTACCAGCAGCTGTCTCGGGCACAGCTCCAGCCGCTGCTCAGCGCCCTGACTACTACCGGCGGCGGACGGATTGACACTATCAAGGCCGCCTGGGAAAACAACCCCGGATTTTTTACCGATTTCCGGATTCTCCCCGCCGTGGTGGACGGCCTGGGGGACGGCTACGGTGAAATCGCCGACCTGAACATGGAGATATTGAAAAAAATCGGTCCTGTTGCCCTGCCGTGGCTCCGGCTGGAGTTTGACCCCGCCGGAAAACGCGCCATGGGCCGCCGGGTGGAAGTGATCGCCGCCATTGAGGGCGCGGATTCCGTGCCGTGGCTGAAAGAAATCCTGCCCAAAGCGAAAAAAGATGTCCGCACGTCCGTTATCACCGCCCTCGGCACGGCGATTATCACGGATATGGGCACGGACCCGGAAAATACACAGCTGCTTCTTGACCTCGCCAAGACCGAACGGAGCAAAAACCGTGACGCGGTGCTGGAAGGGCTGGCGCGGCAGGACGGCGAAGAAGTACATAAGTTCTGGAAAGCCGAGCTGAAAAAGAACGGGGGCACGGCGGCGTGGTTTCTGGGCGAAACGACGGCTGATTGGGCGTCTGAACTGCTGGCGGAGGAAGCTCTGGCGTATTTTGAGGCGTTTTTCAGGGAACAGAAGCTGACCCAGGATATGACCAATGAGGCGGACAAATGGCAGTACGCGATTCGGGGCAAATCGTCGCCGAAAATGCTGGATTTCTGGCGGTGGATGGACGGGCACTGGGAAGATCCGATGATGTACAGGAAACTGTCGGGACATCACAGCGCGCTGGCAGACCAAACCGCTACTTGGCTGGTGGACAGCGTATGCAAGGCCGGAAAATCGCCTCTGTGCGATTTGGTGCGGGAGCTGTGGGACAAGGACCCGGAGAATCCCCGCTATGTGGCTGCCGCGCTGGTTGCCGCCGCCCTGACCCGTCCGCCGGAGGAAGTGTTTGACACCTTCTCCCGCTATGTCTGCACCGCTATCCCCCCGGAAAAAGACCGGGAACATATAAAAGATTTGCATTTCGCCGTCATTCAGGGGCTGGCGAAACTCAGCAGCGATACCCTGGGTATGACCGTTACCTGCAACTCGGGCCGCGTGATTCATTTCGGCAATGACAGTTTAATTGAAAATTTCGACAAACGCTGGCTGTCCCTGCTCACCGAATCCGTCTGGACCCAGCGCAGAAAATCAGACCAGGCCTATTACCAGCTGCATTCAAGCGCGTCGGTTATATCCATGGATGTTCTGGACGTGGTTCTCTCCGCTCTGGCAAGCCCCAGCGACCCGGAAGCGTGCGCGATTATGGTCCCGTACCTCCGCAGGCGCATGGCGGAGACCGGCGGGTTTTACGCCTATGGGTATATGATTCTCCGGTATCACGGCAGTTTTGTGGGCGTGCTGGAAAAAAGCCTGCACAATAACAATAAGCTCGTGTATGGCTACAACATCTGGGACCTGTTCCGGGCCGCTTCGGAATCCCTGTCCAACCAGGAACTTGTCAACGGTCTGCGGGAAGTGCTGGCGGCAAATGTGATTCACAGCAGCGACCGGAGCTTGATGGAAAAAGGCATCCCCGCGACAATCAAACAGCTGGAAGCCGGTCTGCCCTTCCCGGACTGGGCCGATATCTGGAGACTGAAATAAATGGAGGTAAAACGTTATGGCTGATAAAAATGTACAG